>QMRV01000068.1 GCA_003649445.1 Thermoprotei archaeon
ATAAGTAGTCTAATGCTTCTAGTACTTCATAGTGCTTCCTCGGGTTTATGGGACATGAACCTTTATCGTCTACTATTTCTACTTCAGCAGACAAAAATACTTCAAGTCTAGGAGAGAGGCGACCAAGTTTTCTCCTCTCCTCAACAAAGATAGCTACTTCCGTATCATCTTTCCAGTGATCAGTTACCGCCAAGTACTTTAAGCCTCTTTCTTCAGCTTCCTTGATTAAGCCCTCTAGAGGAATGAAAGTCAAGGTTGGTTTTTCTGCTGTATGAACATGAAAATCTATTTTTGGTACCTTCACGTATGTTATTTCAATTACTCTCTATTATAGTTATATAGTCTCTACGCTTAAAATATAATGACCTAACTTTCAATTAGGCTAAGCAATACTAGAATGCTTAAATAACTACCACTACAAAATTAATAAAAACAGTTATGTAAAAATTTTATAAAATTTTAGATAAGACTTAATAAGGCATAGTCCACACGGACTTCGCTATAAGTGTTATTAATATTGTCACTCCAACAATTATTCCCTCTCCGAAAGTGAATCCGGCCACAATTACTGTTTTATATTTTTTCCACCACTCTTTTCCAAAGACTCTTGAGAAAAAGTACTTTCCTAGTAGAGCACCTATAAGAACTGTCACACTTGTCGGTATAGGTGATGCTACTCCAAAAGCAAATCCTATCAAGGAGAAAGGTATTTTCAAATACTCTAATGCAGAAAGAGCTAGTCCTCCAAATAGTCCTATTAATAGCAACGCTGGGTTAAATACGAATATTTGTTTAGTAATCCATAGCCCTGTATATATTGCTTGAACTGGCCAGTAAATAGCAGTCCACGGGTAGAATGTAGAGGGCACTGGAGCTAGTCTCCAGAAAATGTCTACGTAAAAAAGTCCTGCTAACCAGGCACATGCTGTTGCCAGTATCCACGCCTTGTATATACTTGATAACTTAGTCTCTGTTATCCAGCATATTTTAAGAGTTGCGGCCCAGCTTGAGCCTCCAGTAGGCCAGACAAAGCCTATATTAGACGGTGTATATATTGGAGCAAACCATATGTCTACTCCCCTGTAAGGTGTTAAAGCTAATGCTATTTCTCTCACATAAGGTATTGCTAGATTGTATCCTGTGAGACCAAGAGATCTTGCTGCTATTAAAGTTGATATGAAGGCCCATACAGGCGAGAGGAGGAGAAGTACCCAGGCATAGGGCATAAAGCTGGGCACGAGTAATAGTGCTATTGCTACTAAGCTAAGACTACCGAAGAGGAATAGTGTTCCAAGGACTTTAATTGATAAGTATCCTGCTTCCTTAGAGGCTTTAGAGAGCTTGGCTAAGCTCCTTATAGTTGATGTAACGTACTCTGGGTGTTTTATGAAAGGTGCTATTCCAGCTGCTATGCCTAGTCCTATTATGAAGCTTGCCCAGAAGTCTAGTATTGAATTGCTCCAGGTGAGTGTAATGTTCATTCCTGGGAGCCAGTGTGGGAAAAGATTGTTTACCACTAGTAGGTGGTTTCCTATAAAGTATATTACAAATGCTCCTAAGAACTGTGCTACAGCTACGTTGAAGGGTATGACAAAACCTGTTCCCAGTACTAGTATATCTGTGGCTATTCCGAAGCTTGCGCCAGGGAGCCATGTCTCTATGAAATTATTCATATCGTACCACGGAAATGGAAGTATTCGAATAGCTGTTCCGGCGAAAACTTCGCTTAGCAGGGGTACTCCATATAACACGAGAGAGTATATGGCTCCTATGAAAGTAGCTATACTGAAAACTCTTACTCTTTCAGACTCTCTTTCGGCTAGCGTTACTATCACTTCTGCCGATACTTGAGCTAACGGGAATGGCAGGCGCTCTACTTCGACGTATAGGTGTGCTGCTATAAGTCCGAGTGATACATTACATATTTTGTAAAAGACGTAGGATAATACTAAGAGGGCTATTGGCATGAGCCAGTCACTATGGAGTATTGTTCTGTAGAGATATACTGGCGATGTTTCCGGAGGCGCTATCCATAAAGGTAGTTTGTCGGCTATACCGAATGCTTTAGATACACTACCTGTTCTAAGGAAAGCAAACCACAGTAGCTGTAGGAATATTATGTCTCCTGCAGCTGTTTCAGCTGCTATCTGCAGAGTAAATAATTCTTGTTTGCTGAGAGGTTTTCCTGAAAGTCTTCCTATCTGATCGAAAAGCACTAGCGTTAAGTAAGTTGCTGCTCCGACCAGCGCTACTCCTGAATACAGCTGGCTAAAGAGTATTATTGGCTGAAGAACTATTGCCGCATATATTGCGGCAAAGACTACTCGATAAGTGAAACCTTCTTTCCATTTAGATACATCTCCTAAGAGAGACATCATCTCACCCCTAAGATCTCGCGAGCACGACTAATGTACTTCCTCCTCTCTTCGGGCTTCAGTATCTTCCAGAGGAGAAGCTGCTTTCTCACATCGTCCATTACTCCATAAGCTAGACTTGTCCACAGCTTCCTCGAGCCTGTGAGGAGCTTTAAGTTCGCTGTAAAGGTGTATTTTCGCATGGCCTGGTTCCAGACAGCATTTAGCTCTACTCTTTGAGAAATACCTTGCTCATAGGGGGCTAGAGACATCGTGAAGACTATTGATTTAGTGTACTGTCCAGCGATTTCTTCTTCGTGGTATTCAACATCACTTGTGACCATAAATTTGCCTAGCCTCTCTCCCTTATGCGCTGAGAAATATTCTTTCATGAAAGCAAGAACTCCTTCTACCTCTGCCTCCTCCGCCACGAACGGTAATGGTATCTCCCAGGTGTCGCCCCTAGGTCCTGCTACTTTCCACTTTCTAGCTAGAGACGGAGTTACGAGCTTCGACGCCTTAAAAGCCGGATAGAGTGTTGAGAGAAGACTAGCTACTATAGAAAGCACTACCACTATCATCACGAACCACGACGTATAGTTAAATGCAAGTTTTTCCGCAGCTATTATGGCATAAGCCTTGGCATAAACTGTCGCCATAAGATAACCTATAAAGCTTCCGACTACGCCCATGACTATCGCGTCAGCTAGAAACACAAAGAACACTTGTGTGGGAGATAATCCCAAGGCGCTTAGTATTTTGATTTCACCTGTTCTCTCATATATGCTTCCTAGCATTGTGTTCAGTATTGTGAACATAGCGATAACAAGCGGTATCATGAGATATTGCCATCCGTGGAAAGTAAACGCAAGCGCCTGACGGTAGATTAGTGTTCCTTCTTCTGATCCTACATAAACATCTACTCCCATGATGTCCACTAGCTCTTCAGCTAAGCTCTTTAAGTCAACTTTCTTTGTGAACTTAACCGATATAGAGTAGATACCGTAGTCTCCTAATAGCTTGAGCACTCTTAGCGGAACTATTGCGAAGTAGTTCTTTAGCCTAGGATAAGTCTGTATCTCTTCACCTGCCTCTACTAAAGCAATAGGGTCTACTGGAGATATTTCGTCTAAATCTAGATCAAGAGGAAGCTTCATTCCCTTGATAGTCTGACCTATTACTACCAGCTTTATTCCTCCTGGAAGCAGAATTTCGTCTCCTACCTTAATACCTCTCTCAATTATATCAGAGCTGACTATACACGCCATAGATCCTTCAGACACTATGCCAAGAGCTTCTGTCGGCACAATTGCATTTGAAAAGTTATAAATTTCTATACCTTCCTTACTTAGAGCCCAGAGAGCACGAAGAGAAGCATTTGTTCCAAACTTTGCACTCATCTCTGGCTTAAACAGATATCTAGGATACCACCATATCTTAGCTGAAACTACTCCTTCTTCCTCAAACCAAGCTTTAAAGAACTTAAGCGTTACTTCGGGCAAGACAGCTCTCTCAGGATTTCTTATCAGTATTCCGTAATACGGCTTTATTTCGGCCTGCTGAGGCTTAGGGAGAACTACGCTGAAAGCATAGGCAGATGATAGAGCTATCATGCCAAAGACTACTGTTATCAGAGAGACTAATGTAAGAATAGTTCTCGCTCTTCTCCTCCTCATACTTAGAGTGCTGTAAGAAAATGAGAGAGTAACTGCTGAGGCTATGCTTATTCCAGCTTCATGCCTTCCTAGAAGTCTTTCCCTCAGCTCCCTAAAGCGTTCCTGCACTTCACTCAGCATAATGCCGAGTACTGGTATTACTAAGATCAAAGCAGATGTAGAAAGTATAATCATGAAACCGCTTGAAGCTACCACTATGCCTGGATGAGTAGCCACAAAGAGTGCTGTAAACACTATGTAGAATGCTAGAGTCCCTAAGAACTGTTTTAGACCTCTTCTACTAAAAACCAGTCTCTCTAAGAAGAAAGCAAAGGGAACTAACATGAATGAGAAAAAGATCGCAGTATTGACCGTATCCGATATCAGTTTCCTAGTCTCGCTATAGGCTTTGAGTTCTATAGCCCATGATCTAATTGAGTAAACATAGGTTTTCGCATACTTCTTTCTATTTAAGTAGTCTAGAGCCTTCCTTAAACAGTCTTGAGCTCTCGCGTGATACTTTTCTGCTATTTCTCCGCCGCTATAGACCCCATAAGAGTGTAGTAGGCTTAGTCTATCTTCATCAAGTTTTACTAAGTCTCTAGCCATCACTAGAGGTGTATTTACTATGACCTGCTCTCCAGTACTTACTTTTATTCCTCTTCCTAAATTATTGTATACTCCTGTGAAAACAGCACCTAATTTAAACATAACTTCTACTGGAACATCTTCTGGCACAAAGGCTACAGCTACTGGAGGCTCTATGTAAAAAATCGGCATAGCTGGCATGGCTTTTCTAGACAAGTATTCATAGACTATTTGGCTTAGCAACTCTGATGACCCATATTTTATTGTTGGAGTATGCGACCTAACGTCGTTCACTATTATAGTGAAAACTCTTCCCATGATACTCCTAGGGTCTATTGCGTCAATGAACACTATCGAGCCTGCTTTGAAAACCACTGTAGTTATTTCAACCTCAGGATCTATGAAGGAAGTACGTCTAAGAGGAAAGACTTTTCCTCCGTATTCCCCGTAATCAGGGGCGTATACAACATTTCCTGTATTCGGGTCTACTGCAAAAGCTTCTATCAAATAAAGAGCCGAAGGAGAAAGTCCATGCACTTCAAAAAGCCCTTTCTCATTTGTCTGCACAAGAATTTCGTGCTTGTAGGAGTTAGCAACTATATGTATAATAGCGTTAGGGACAGCAACATATATTCCTTTATTTAAATCATACTCAACTACTCTGCCTTTAAGTGTTATGAATCCCTTATTCTGTCCTCCAAGAAACTTGCTTGCAGAAAGAACAGGTATTTTCTTGCTGAGCTCCTTCCAGTTAGTCAAGAAGTATGCAAAAGCAATCGCGAACTCGGCTTGAGGAGCTATATTAGTGAAGTTCACTGAACTGATTTTATCCAGAGGAGACCATCTGTTTAGTCTTAGAGAAAGCGATGTTGAAAGCGAAAAAGCATATGCACCGGCTATTGCCGGAGCCTCACTATCTAACATGAGTCCTATTGGAGAAGCCGCCGCTTCTTTAAAGTATTTCCCTTCACTTAGCCTAAGACCATCAGCTACCTTGTACCTCTTTCCTGTGTATAGCATTAGATAGTGCAGGAAGGATTGATCTCTTATTTCCTGTAGAGGTGAAGAATATTTAGAAAGCTTTGCACCTCCGTAAAACACTATGTCTTCCATTATTCCGTAAATGCTAGTAAAGTCCAGTCTCGAGAGAGCATAAAAGGACTCTCCATCACTTCTTCCAGCAACTAGCGCCAAGTAGTCGCTATCAGATGCTATATCCAGTCCCATGATAACTCTTACATAGCGTCCATCTCCGCCAGTTTTCTTAGACATTTTCCCAAAGAAGTATTCTTCTACAAACTCTCTTGCCCCAATTATTCCCTGGTAATGTCCAGCTAGAGCTACAAACCAGATAGTTCTATAAGGCTTTCCCTTAGAAGATAAGACTCGAGCAATCTCTAGCAACAGCGATATCCCGAGAGAGTCTTCTGCCCCTGGAGCTAAGGCTGGTACTACAGAAAACGCATCATAATAGCTCATAAAGACTACAATTTCATCACTTTTCTCTCCCTCAAGTACTGCAATAATATTGCTCACTTCAACTTTCTTCCACTCGACTCTAACATAGATTTTAGCCTTAAAACCCTTCTCTGCCGCCGCCAATAGTTTAGCGGCGGCCTCTTTATCAGCATAGTACCTAGGCAAGTTAGCTGGGTAAGGCAGGTATTTCTTCTCGGCCTCTACTCTGTTTACTCCGCGTGTCTCCAGAAAAATAACTGCTTTTGCTCCAAAAAGGAAACCATTAAGCCAATTCCAGCCGCAGTCAAAATCTACTAGAAGAATAGATCCGTTTACCTCTAGTCCTTCGAGTTCTTTTAGTGAACACTTACCAGTGTATACAAGTCTTCCCTCTAATCCTTCAGCATTAGGTAAGCATACTAAATTAGGATATACAGCGTGTACCTCGATTTTCTCTTCCCCTACTTTTATGTAAGCATATTTCTCCAGCGGAATTAAAACTGAAATATTCTGAAGTGTTACTTTGAGACCTAGCTTCCGGAAATAGTTTACAATATAGTCTCTAGCCTTATAGAAGCCAGGATACCCAGTAAATCTAGAATTTACTGAAGAAAGGTACTCTACATGAGTACGTATTTTGTTTAAGTCTAAGAGAAAAACCATTTGGGCGGACTCTTTATAGATATTTTTATTTTCGTCGGATCCTTTAACTGAACAACAGTTTGCTATAATGAGTATAAAGAACAGGAATCCTATTGCAGTAAACTTCCTCATGCTGAATCACCTTTGGGAAAAATATGTAAAAAATTTAATATATTTTCTAAATAGGTGCTGGAATACCTGCTGCAAGATAACAGAGAGCTACGACTATTCTTGATATAGCGCAACCTGAAATGAATCCTAGGACTATTGGTATTCCCTTACGGTACAGCTTTGTTCCTCCTAGCTTTAATACAGCGTACTTAATTATCAGTGCTATGAAGAATGGCCCAAAGAGCTTGGCTTCGTGACCACAGAACAGTATTAAGCCTACTGGATTGATAATGAACCACGGGAACTTCATTCTCAGTAACATTATTATCGGAAATATTATGAAAGCTGAGAGAGCTAAAGGCAGATCTCCTGGACCAGCCCAATAAGCGTGTTTCATTAACGGCTCTTTGAGAACTCCGTAGACCCAAGATTTAGGCCATGAAGTAACTATAGGTCTTCCTCTGAATGCCTTTTCTATTCCTAGAGCATAGCTACTGTATGCTGTAAAGAGAAATGCTAGGGCGAATACTATTGGAGTGAAGATCAACTGGGTTATGAGTATCTCGCGTGGACTTGTTTTAGTGGACTTAGCTATCTTGTATGCATCCATGCTCACAACTCCTGGCTGTGCTCCAAGGTTGTACCCGTGGAACTGTACCGCCCAGTAGGCAGTAGCATAAGCTGCCGGATTATCTGAGGCTGGCCATGACCACAGACCTAAAGTTCCTCCGATGTTCGCGTAGAATATTTGAGTAGGTTCACTCCACCAATAACCAAAGGGCCCGGCTTCAGCTCTCATTAATAGCTCCGCATAGAATATCAGACAAGTCAGCATAAGTAATATAGGGGCTAGTCCCGCTGGGACGCCCATGGATACCATGAAACCGCAGTATATTATGAAGAAGAGAACAAACATTGAGAACATAGCTTTGTATGAAAGTGGCTCAGCCTCTTTTTCATCGGCAGGAGGCTTCCTGATATAGTTTATTATTTCTTTGATATATTTCCAGTGGAAGATTATACTGAAGATAGCAAATGCCCATATTCCTCCTGTTTCAAATATAGCTTGAGGCTTTAAGCCTACTTTACGTGCATAGAATTTGTAGGCATTGTACCAGTCAGAAAAGCCTCCAGGTGGCGGAGGAGGAGCTATTCCGAGAGAAAACTCTATTGGTGGAAATATATAAAAGAAAAATATGTAAGCTGCGACTACTGTGAATAGAATATCTACTGGTACTAAGTAGGCTAGTGCTGTGACTTCAGGTATAGGCCATATAGCCCAAGGAGCCCATGGAGCTAGACCTTTGAGTTCATCGTAGAAGTTTATCATCCACCAGTTTCTTAGGTAAGCTGAGCCTTTCATTACAGGTACGGGGAACCATGGCACTACAATCCTTATGGCTAGAGGCAGATATGCAAAGAAACCTACAATGAATGATATCCAGAAGGACTTCCCCACATACTCTTTGAGATTAAGGAATTTTGGTTTATCTTCTCCAGTAGCTATATTAATGAACTCTATTCCAGCGACAGCATAAGGAAATGGAAGCTTCTCAACATCTATTACGCTTCTCCTCCACAGCAGAGAGAACGCTATATTCAAGTATCCCCATAGAGTCCAAGCTATAATCCAGGTGATAATGAAGGGAGCTAAGATACCCCATGGGACAGGACCTCCTATTAGGTAATTAGTAGTGGCTTCAGCTGGAGGAACCCATATTTTGGGCACTAAATGAGCAACCGCTTCCGCTATACCAGGCTTATTTGCTCCTAGAGCAAAATTCATTGTCCAGTGAGCAACATATGGTCCTACAGGCATTGCAGCTATTAGGCAAGCTGTCATTATTACAGTTAGCTCCTGTGAAGTTAGTCTAAATGCTTTACCCATTAAACTGGTCAGTAGAACCACTAACGTTAATAGTCCAACAGTTTCTACTATCTGAGCTCCTACTGTGTGGCTATATGGCCATGGATTAAAGAAAGCGAAAGCTCCTGTAGTGAAGTATACTTGAGTACACAGCCATACCATTATTACTGAAAGTATAAGGCTCCACACAATAGCTCGAGAAGTAAGCCCTCTCGTTATTTCAACTTTTTCCGATCCCACAGATTTTTTCCGCGCTCGAGAGTTTATATACTTTATAGAAACATTTATATACCATAGTTTTTAGAAGTCTATTTCTATCTTCAAAGAAGTATATATTGCCTTATATACCGAGTTAATAGGCTGATCTTAGTGATAGTCCTTTTTCTATAATACTTAGTAAATCAAATACGACTCCTTTAGAAACATATCTAAAAAGGAGCGAGGTATTTATCGGCCTGTGTATAGTCCAACTATATGACAATAAAGCTTTCAATCCTAATGGACATAGATCAAGTTATTATCAAAAGAAATCCTCTTGCATACTTAATTAATGATATAGCTAAGAGAGTATCTAAAGATACCGGAATCTCGAAAGAAGACTTCTTAAAGGAAATTAGAAGAGAAAGATTGGCTAGGATAGCCTCTAAGGATTATGTAAGAGCTTATGACTATCAAGATATTATCGAAAAAATCTACCTAAAATATGGGTTAAAAGAAAAACCTCCGCAGCTAGCAATTATGCTGAAAAATTACCTTGTAGAAAAATATCTACATGTGTATCCAGATGCTATTGACACAATAAAGAGACTTAAGAAACTTCCAGTAGCTTTAATTGCTTTCTCGAGCGGATACTCTATTTACCAAGTACCCTTACTTAGAAAACTTAATCTTTTAGAGTATTTTGATAAAATAGCAACACCTGATCTTTTAGGCTACGGCAAACCCGATAGGAGGGCTTATGAAAAGGCTCTTAAAAATATGCCTTCCAAAGCCTTAGCTGTAGGAGATAGTTACTTCTTCGACGTATATGGAGCAAAAAATGCAGGGCTCCCTGTGGTGCTCGTTGTTAGAGAAAATGTTCTCAATTTAGAGAAATTTCTTAGAAAAAAGTACTTGAATGAGAAATGTTCCTTAAAAGTAGACTTTCCTTTCTATAAACCAGACTACGTTATATTCAACATGACTAAGCTACTTGATATAGTGAAAACTTTACTTTTAGTATAGTATATTAAGTACTATTCATTAACAAAAACAAAAATATTAAATAATAGGTTACTTACAGAGAAAATATTGATTGTGATGAAGAACCTGGGACTGATAAATGACGAGGGCTACGACGTCGCTGACCTTTTTAGTGCTTAAGCATTTAGTCTTCTAAATGTTTTTTAAATTATGAAGCCAAAGATTAAAGGAATTTCTATCGAAAATATAGCTGAAGAAGTTTTGACCAGGAGAGGGTACAGGATAGTTGGTAAAAGGTATAGGATTAAAGTGGAGGGAGTAGATATTGCTGAAGTAGATATTTTAGCAGAAAAAGACGGCGAGAGATATGCTGTTGAAGTTAAAGCAGGTAGAGTATCGGTAACTGATTTGA
>QMRV01000069.1 GCA_003649445.1 Thermoprotei archaeon
TATGGCCTCTAGTACAATATTTGGTAGCTCAAATTTCACCTCAAAATCTGAAGGGCAGAATATTATCAGTCTATTTTGCTCTAGGTTCCACGGGTATTCTTCTAGGTAATGTGGTTTACGCTATAATTGCAGATTATCCTTTAAGCCATAAATTAGCTATTTCGACATCGTTTTTCCTAGTAGCAGCGCTATTTATGCTTACAGCCATATACCTTACTAGGCAAAGGATTGTTTATTATAGGCGAAGAGAACGGGGAAGCAGGATTAGTTTTGAACGTCCAGTACTTTATGTCGTCTTTTCAGGTTTCCTCTTAGCTTTATGTGTTGCTTTTGCATTTGGAGACATAGTTTATATTTATGTTTCAGAAGTGCTATCTCTAACGAGATCTGATACTGCTTTGCTTTTAGCTTTCTGTAGCGGTTTAAGTATTTGCTTTAGCTACATTATAAGCTGGTTTGCAGATAAAGGATATGAGAGGGAAACACTGGCCCTTACATACATTCTGGTGGCTGTCTCCATACCGCTAATATCTATCGGAAGTATATACATACTTCCATTAGGCTTGACCTTAGCTCTAATATCTATCAGAGCTTTTCATCCTCTTTCAAGAATATACATAGCTCTACACTGCTCGATGCCGGCAACAGGTATTGGAGCTATAAATATGGCTACGAACTTAGGAATATCCTTAGGATTAATAGTTTTCAGTAGAGCATATGATTATCTTGAAAACGTTAAAACGGCATTTCTAGGTTTAAAAATAAATTATGCACCTTACATACTTCTGATATTCGCTATTCCGCTAATAATATTCGCAGTTAAGCTCCTAACAACTAAGAGAATATGAGATGTCTAGCAGAGAACTAATTATTTCACAAGAAATAAGACTTAGTTTACGGCAACTGACCTACAATCGTTATTGGCCTTTTCTCTATAATAGCCTGTACTAGTTTTCTACGCCCACTACTTAAAGACCTCCACAGAGTTCCTCTGGAAACCCCCATTCTCTTAGCAGCTTCCTCTTGAGTAAGCCCTTCGAAATAAACAAGCCTCATAGCCTCGATCTCGTCCGGCGTAAGTCTTAAAGGCTCATTATTTATAGGATTACCTGCTTCATCAAAAGGAATGAATGTTAACTTAAATGGTTGAAACCCTATAATTCTAGGTTTTGGCGGTCTACCAGGTCCTCTTCTATACCATCCCCAACGCCATCTCATGATTTAAACCCTAGAGAAACTATCAAACAGATAAATATACTACTACTTATGTGTTAGGGTTTAAGGTATAAGTAAGTTTTACTGCGAATACTTCGCATCTTCTAATCCTAAGAGTTTATGTATTTTTCTCTTGAACATTAAGTTCTTGAAGACGTAACCTTCATTTTTAGAGAGTTCACTATAGTACTTATATATGTACATGTATGCCCTATAATCTACCGTTACCTTCGGATTTATCTTCAAACCTACTTCAACATATTTTTCAGCATTATCCCATGACGTTTCCTCTTTAACTACATTACCTCCCTTGGTTGTATATATTTTTCCAGGCTTTTCTATTTCCAATGCTAGCAGTATTTCCCCTTTGAAGTACTTTACGTATGTTTTCAGTAGGCTCTTATAAAGTTCCCATGAAATATCCCATCCTGGTACATTTCTGTCAACTTCTCCCGGTTTTATAATCGTTTTACTGTTTTCTTTTATTCCATCAGCTCTTTTTTCAACATAGTATTTCTGAGATCTCAAGGATAGCCTTATATCTCCTCTTTTAATGAACTCTACGTAGTAATCTAACTCACCTATGGTGAAGAACTGTTTAGGCATTTCCATCCTAGCTTTGGAACTAGGTATTCCATCTTCTGTAAAGAAGTTTTCTTTTAACCTAAATTTTCTCTCATAGTATGAGAAGTTTTTGAAGTATTCTTCTTTAGGGTTTGGATAGTAGCGTAGAAGTAAACATTCAACCATGTATCTAGGTAAGGGCAGTCTTATGTCGGCTGCGGGTATTGTTTTAACAATACCATAGTCTACAAGTAAAATTTCATAAACTCCTAGGCGACTCTTGAGCTTAATATACCATGATAAGTAATCAACCCATATGCTTCTCCTAATAAACTCTAGATTTTCCGAATAACCTTCTCTTAAAGCGTCTAATAATGATTCATCAATAAACTTGTAAAGTACGTTTAAATGCTGGCCGAAGTGAAAAGGTGTTTTAGCTATAATATTTACCACCAACTAAAGTAGAGAATATGGGTTTAGCTAAGGGAAAAAATAATGTTTAAGCTTTCAGGCTTTACCCCTTATTCTATTTAATGCAGCGTTTACGTTATCTAGTCCCCACTGTTTGAGGAGTTCCGATTTTGGTACTCCTTTCTCATCCCATCCTACTGCTTCGTAGTATGCTGCTCTATGTTTAAGGAATTCATCTCTATCAACAGCTTTTCCTTTACATGGGCCTGATGGTAGAGGTTCATAGAATCTCGGCGGGTTGTCATCATATTTCGACGTAGGTAACCATTGTATGTCAGGACCTCCCAGTAGTAGTGCTGCTCTTTGTATTGCTAAAGCTCTTAAACCAAGATCTTTATCCCATTTGTCAGGTGTAAACCAGTCCCAACCTGTTACAGCTTGGAAGAACTTGAATATTACATCTCTGGAAACTGTGAATGCATTAAACCAGCAGAAAACACCGCTATCGAAGAGTAATGGCCCGCCTAATTCCCCAGCTTCTGGAGGTAATGCTGCAACTGATGTATGATCTCCTCCCTGCACTGAACAAGCATATGCTATGTCCTGTGGATAGTCTAGCCCGCTTCTATTCCCATGGGCGCCTATTCCATGTCCCTTCACAACTACTGCGTATTTGGTTACGTCTACACCCTTCCACTCAGTAACGTAAAGTGCGAATCTCCATGTTCCTTCTGCAAGTTTATCTCCAATACCTTCTCTCTTAGCGATCTTCAACATCATTTTTGCGAAAGCTTCAGTATTACCCCACTTTAAATCTATTCCGTCTAAATCTTCCTTGCTTAATATGCCTCTTTGATAAAGTTCAGCTGCAAATCCTAGAACATTTCCTGTCTGAATACCGCATAGTCCATAACTATCAGCTAAGTATGATAGGTAGTTATTATCCTCCGGTACGAATATTCCTAAGTTTGTTCCTAGATATGCTTGAAGTTCGTAGTCTGTATTGTCTGAAAGAGTTCCTTCCCAAGGACCTGTTCTCTGGAAGGCTAATTTGTAGCATGTTAGCGGACATCCAAAGTCGCCCCAATACCTTTTAACCCACATTCTCCTATCATACTTGTCAACGCCAACTGCCGGATTATCATGCCATTCCTCCTGCCAGTTACGTATTGGTTCAGAGCTTGTAGTGTAGCCACATTGGTAACCTAGGTACGCTGTACCCCACCACTTAAATACATGATCTACAGCATTAGACGCAACAACCTCGGAAAGTTCTTTGACCTTAGATATATCATAAGCATCAGGTAGTGGTCCTGTGCCTTTAACTACTATTGCTTTAAGGTTCTTAGATCCGAAAACTGAACCGTAACCTCCGTATCCACCTGCGTGAATCCATTTACTTGTAACAGCAGCTGTTCTTACCTTGTTTTCACCTGCGGGGCCAATGTAAAGCATTCCAGGATCTCTCCACTTAATGTACGGTATTTTGCCTTGTAATTCCTCCCTGATTTCCTTTACTAGTATCTTGTGTGTTTCTTCTGTTGTCTTACCCCATAGATGGGAAGCATCCCTTATCTCTACGTTATCGTTGAATATGTATATGTATACAGGACTCGATGCTCTTCCAGTAATTATTATTCCATCCCATCCTGCTGTTCTTAGCTCTGATGCGAACTCTCCACCGAACGTTGAACCTACAATACCCAGGGTTAATGGTGATTTACCGCTTACACAAGTTCTAGCTCCGGGGAAGAACCCGGTTAGCGGGCCTGTGAAGACTGTTAAAATGTTTTCAGGTCCTAGCGGGTCAACTTCTTCCCAGTGATCTCCTAGCCTATCGAAGAGAACTTTTGCTGCTAAAGCTCTACCTCCAATATATGTTTGCAGTACGTCCTCAGGGAACGATATTTCCCTTATAGATTCCGTTGATAGGTTTATTTCTAAGAATCTATTATGGTAACCATATAGGGGCATCTTATATCACCAAATACTTTTCTCCATATTTTCCAAGGTACTTATCGGCAAGATCCTTAACTATCTCCTCGGGTTCATCAGCCAGTAGCTTGTAGGTGTCCATTGCTCCATAGGGTTTAACCTGAATTGCACCTTCAAGACATACCTTAGCACATTGTGGATCGCCGCCACAAAGATCACATATTAAGGCATAGCCTTCCGTAGGGTGATATGTTGGTATATGTCCTGGACATGCTTCATAGCACCTATGGCACTTAATACACTTATCTTTGTCAACAACTAAAGCACCTGTTTTCTCGTCAACATGTAATGCTCCTGTAGGACATGCATTAACACATGGGAAGTCCTTACAATACGTACAGACTATCGGCACATCTAGGCCTGGTGCTAATGTAAAAACTCTTATACGTGAAGCTTCAGGCCAAATCTTTCCTTCATGAAATATTGAACATGCTATTTCACATCTTCTACAACCACTACACTTATCAGGGTCTATGAAGAGCCATACTTTCTCAGGTAGTGTTGGAGTGGGAGTAACAGTAACTGTTTTAGTAACAGCTTGTGTTACAGGAACTGTTGTTGTAGCTGTTGTTGTTTCCGTGGTTGTTTCTGTAACTGTTACAGCAGGTTTTGCTGCATAGCCTACTCCAGCACCTATAGCTACACCTACAACAGCTGCTGCAGTTAGTTTCAAGAAATCTCTTCTACTAATGCCCTCGGGGGGGTCTTGTGATTTTCTAGGATTAGAAGAATTACTCAATTTGCTACCTCCAGAGAAAAACTGTGCTTTTAGCTCTACTTAAAGTTTATTTGGTTATTTTAACGCCGTTAAAGGCACTTTAAGTAGGGTAAAAATAATTACCTAGACCTTAAAATAGTTTTTAAGTGGGTTATGCTATATGGAAATATTACCTATTGTATCCATTATGCGTTTATCTCTTCTAACATTTATTGCGCTTTCAATTTTAAGAATAGGTAAATTCCTTTCAACTAGCAAGTACTCTAAAGGTGTAAGAGGATTAGGAGGGCCAAAGCAGATTATAAGCGAGTTGACAATCAGAGGAATACCATTTATTCACAGCAGGTTCTTCCGAGTGATGCCCGCAGCGTATACACTCTTAGTTATGTACCATGCAACGTTCATTGCAATTCTCTTCTTTTACCCTGCGCATGTTTCCTTTATCTGCAGAGCGCTTGGCTTATCATATACTTCACCATTACAGTTAAGCCCGGTAATTTGGGATATTTTAACCATAGCGAACATGGTATGTATAGTAGCTATAACTTTAAGAGGAATAATAGGTAAAATTAGGAAAACCGTTGTAGGTTATTTTAAGACACCATTTGACTTTCTAAACTATGCAATATTAATACTTATACCGCTAACTGGGTACATAGCTGCTCATAATGCATCTGAAATATTTCTAAATATACATATTGTGTTGTCATGTATTTACATAGCCTTTTTACCATACACACCTGTATTCCATGCAATTCTAGGTTTCATAGCGAGAGGTATTAAAGGTTGGAGATTGGGATGGTGAACTTTCATGGTTAAATATCCTTTAATTCCAAGTTATGTTTTAGCAGATGCTGAAACCTGCGCTAGGTGTTGTCTATGTACACTAGTTTGCCCTATTTACGAGCACACTAAAGATCCTAGTAAAACTCCTCCATATTACTCTAAAATGTTAGTAAAAATTGCTAACACAAGGTATGCATATATTCCTAGAGGTAAACTAAGCAACATATTGAAGGAAGCTATAAACGTGTATTACTGCACTCTTTGCGGAGCGTGCATAACAATGTGTCCCTTTGGAATACTTACACCAGATATCGTGCTAACTGTTAGAGAAAACGTTTATAGGATATTTAGAGATGCAGTACCTAAACCCATAATCGAAGTTGTAAAGTCGTTGAAAGAATATGGAAATCCGTATAAACGTAAAATATCTCTTAAAAGTTTGAAGGAAAAACTTTGCCATGGTTCAGCATCTAAAAAGAAAAGTACCTTGCTATATCCTGGATGTACATTATCTTTATTTTCCTGGAAAACAGTAGAAAATGCCGCTAAACTTCTTCTTAAAGCAGGTATAAGCATTGAAATACCAGCTGAAGTGAAGTGTTGCGGTTTCCCAGCTTTAGTTAGTGGAGATCATAGACTCTTCGTTGATACTGTTAAGGAGAATGTTAACGAATGGTCTAAATATGATGAAGTAGTATTTCTTTGTTCAGAATGTTATAAGACTTTCCTAGAACACTATGGCGAATCTAAAGTTAATGCCTCATATATTGTAGATTACTTGTTGAAGCTTATTGATAAAGGCATTTTAAAGCCATCCACAAAATATGTTGGAGAAAAAGTCGTTATTCATGATCCATGCAACTATGGTCGCTGGCTTGGAAGATCAAATATCTTAGAAGAGCTTCTTAGGAAACTCCAAATCCCATATGTTAAACCTAAACTTCACGGTAAATACACTTACTGCTGCGGGTTTGGAGGGCTTTTAGCATTCATAGATTCAAAATTAGCTCTAGCTATTTCACATAGGAGATTAGAGAGTTTAGTTAAAGAGTCTACTACCATAGTCTCCATATGTCCTGCATGCGTACTTTCAGCAGGAAGATCACTAAAAATAGGTAGGATTAAGGCTAAAGCCTTGAACATTATTGACCTGGCTTATGAAATACTTAAGTAATTGCTCTATCCTATCAGCGTACTTACCTTTAACCCTTTACTTTAGAATATACTGTTAAAATCCATGAACCTATAGCCTCTTTATAATTGCTAGGTACTTCAACATATGTTAACGCGCCCGTTGGACATACTTTAACGCATGCAGGATCTCCTTTACATAAGTCACATATAATGGCATATTTTCTTTCAGGATGATATTCAGGTACATGTCCTGGGCATGATTCGTGACATAATTGGCATCCTATGCATTTATTAGTATCTACAGTGACAAGACCCGTTTCAGCATTTACGGTTAAAGCTTTAACAGGGCATTTAGCAACACATGGAGGATTAGTGCATTGAATACATAAGATAGGAATGTATTGTTCATTATATTTGACTATACTTACTCTAGAAACACCGTCAGCATGTACTTTGGCACATTCTTCTTCACATCTCTTACAACCTGTACACTTAGAAATATCTACTAATATCCATGGATAACCCTTTGCTGTAGGAGTAGGAGTAAGAGAAGGTGTTCCCGAAACGGTTGTGGTTACTGTTTTAGTTACGGTTTTTTCTATCGTCTTAGGTGGGGCTACAGTATATCCTACACCGGCTCCTATAATTATTCCAGCACATGCTACTGAAACTACTTTTAGGAATTCTCTTCGCGAAATTTCCTCAGTACCCATAGCGGTCCACACCTTGAAATAAGTTGTAATTTTTACTATTTAAGCTAGTTCTTGAATAAGTACATTAGCTCGTAAGGTAAAAACATCATTTTCGTTTTACAAATACATTAATGTATGTCCCAACAAATAGTAGTACTAGGTGTTTTACATGGTTGAATATGATATTTTAATTAAAAATGGTCTTGTCGTGACCATGGATTCTAAGAGAAGAGTGTTTGAGAGAGGATTTGTCGCTATTGTAGGAGATAAAATAGTTGAAGTTGGTAAAGATCCTTCAGGTAAATCTGCTGAGAAAGTTATCGATGCTAAAGGAGCTATTGTAATGCCGGGAATTATATGTGGTCATACACACTTATATGGTATCTTGCTTAGAGGTTCTCCGTGGTTTGCTAAAATAGAACCTCCAACCGATTTTATCCAAAACCTCCACCGTATATGGTGGGCTATGGATGAAATAATGAACTACGATGATGCTTATGCTAGTGCATTAGCAGCATCCTTTGAAATGATGAAGTCCGGTGTAACACTCTTTGCTGACACTTTCTCCGGACCTAACGCTATTGAAGGTGTTTTAGATAGGATAAAGGAAGCTGTTGAGAGAGTGGGAATTAGGGGGATTATAGCGTTTGAGGCAACTGAAAGACACAGTAGAGAAGAAGGTGAGAGAGGCATTAGGGAAAACATTAGGTTTATTGAGAAAGTTAGGAGGGAAAAAGACCCACTAGTTACTGGGATGATAAGCATACATGCATCATTCACAGTTACAAACTGGCTTCTAAAATGGGCTAGGGAATTAGCTAATCAGTACAGAGTACCTATAACATTACATACTTCAGAAGGGCTTATTGATCCCTACCATAACCTTGAAAGATACGGTATGAGAACCATTGAAAGACTATATAAAGTGGGTCTCTTAGGCCCTGATGTTGTAGCTGTTCATGCAGTTCACGTTATAGATGATGAATTAGAACTTATAGCTAAAACAGGTACAAAAATAGCTCATAATCCGCTAAGCAACATGTTGAACGCAGTAGGTGCACCTCCCATACATAAAATGCTTAAAATGGGTATAACAGTAACAATAGGTAATGACGGCTACATTTTTGACCCGTTCGAAAATATTAGAGGCGCATACTTGCTAGCTAAAGCAGCTTTCAGGGATCCAAGACTAATAACGCCTTTAGAAGCTATAGAAATGGCTACAATAAACGGGGCAAAAGCTTACGGATTAGAGGATAAGCTTGGCTCTCTAGAGCCAGGTAAGAAGGCAGATGTAGTAATTATTAAGCCTGAACTAATGCCTACACCATTAAATGCCGAAACAGTTTACGGGCACCTAGTAAACACTATAGATGGCGACGATGTAGATACAGTTATTGTTAATGGAAGAATAGTTATGGAGCATAGGAAATCACTAACAATATCTGAGGAGGAAGTAAACAAAGTATCTCAGGAAACTACGGCTAAATTCTGGGAAAGATTGTTAACCCAAGGAAAATACCAGCTAGACATAGTTAGGTTAGAATAGCGAAAAATACTAACCTAGGCAGCAAAGCCTTCTCGGGCCATCAAGTATTAGAACTAGCTTATTAATGAACTCTCTTCCCACAATATTTTTTCCTTGCCCGAAAAGCGGGGTTTCAACGTAAGTCTCGAGTCTCTGACCATTCACTTCAACTATTGCTCTCGACACTCTCATTATAACTACGCCAGCTAATGTCCTATATGTCCTCCAATATTCGCGTGGAAGCTCACCTACTTGGAAAAAACTGTAATTACTCGACTTAAGCATAATAGAACCTTCAAAACCCGTATCTATATGGAA
>QMRV01000070.1 GCA_003649445.1 Thermoprotei archaeon
CGCATGCAACAGTATTTCTCCAATCGCCTCTCAGAAAAGCTTGCCTACACTCATTCAAATAACCTTGAGCTAGTTTTCTTCTGTAATTCACTTCATCTAAGGGATCTAGCTTCACTCTGAATCACCCAGCCGTAACTTTTGCCAATTTTATAGCGCCTAAGTTTAAGTCTCTCAACCAGCATTTTCGTCTCTTCGATTAATTTTCTTAAAATTCCTTTAGGGTCATATAGGACTATACAATCGTATAGTATATTCAGCATAGTTGACGAAAATTTTAACTTTCCTTTTAACAGCGCTTCAGCATCCTCTAAGTCTATGTCGATTAAAGTAATGTCTCTTTTAATATGTTTAAATAAAATATCATATATTTTAAATCTTCTCTCAAGGCTTCTTTTCCAATTTTCTACAATCACGAGAATATCTATGTCACTTTTTCAGTAAACTCTCTTCTAGCATAACTACCGAAAATACCCACAGCTACTATTTTGCCACAATATTTTTTGACTAGTTCTTTTACAGCCTCGTTAATTGCTTTATCTAACTCCATTTTACACTAAACTATAGAGTAGCGAAGATAAATACTTAGCCAATAACTAGAAAATTAGCAGATAGCATGACTACTATGAGTTAAATATAGGTTTTCTACAAAACTGTTCTACACAGTAAGTATTGAGCTAAAGTATCTACTATATAGGTGAATACATAACTACAGAATATACGATATTTTTCAAAAAGCTATTAATAGAATGCTATTTCTACAATTCAAATAGTCTTATTTTTATTTTATTAGCTAACTTATTTGGTGAAATTGCTGTGGTAAGAACTCTAAACTACGAAATTTATTTCGATAAAGTGTACGGTGGATGGATTGGTAAGTGTATTGGAGGAGCTATAGGTGCTCAAGTAGAAGGACAAAAGAAACTCCATGATTTCACTGAAGAGACAGCTTTTCCTGAAAAATGGCCGCCTAACGATGATTTAGATCTACAGGTTCTGTGGCTTCATGCTCTGAGAACACGGGGAATCTTTATTGACAGCAGAGATTTAGCCGAAGAGTGGGCTGAACACTGCTGGTACGATTTCAATGAGTATGGCAGATTTCTTAAGAACTTTTTGAGAGGAATAGATCCTCCTGTTTCAGGGTGGTTTGACAACGAGTACTTTAGGGAGTCTATGGGTAGTCCCATTAGGTCTGAAATATGGGGGTTTATTTGCCCTGGGAACCCGGGCTTAGCTACATGGTATGCTCAGAAAGACGCTGTTCTCGATCACTGGAAGAACTCAGTCTGGGCTGAACAGTTCTTGTCAGCTATTGAGGCTTCAGTATTCTTTGAAAAGGATATTGTACGCCTAATAAACATAGGCTTAGCTTATGTTCCAGAAGACTCTAAGTTCTACAAGCTAGTGCAACTAGTGCTAGAATGCAGAGAAAGGGGCTTAAATTGGCTTGAAGCCAGAAACATTGTTTTAAGCAGATTTGGGCACCCAGACTTTACTTCAGTTTACCAGAACCTAGGTTTCACGCTAATAGCCCTTCTCTGGGGTGAATACGACTTCGGTAAAACTATGCTGATTGCCTTGAATAGCGGCTACGATACTGACTGTACATGTGCAACAGCCGGAGCTATACTTGGAGCTATTCTTGGAGAGAAAAAGATTCCCGAGAAATGGAGGAAGCCTATAGGCGATGCCTTTGAAATGGGCTTTTCTCTTCCAAGAGAGAGCTTCAAGATATCTGACTTAGCGAGAGAAACATGCGAAGTAGGCGTAGCTGTGTCTAAAGTACTTAACAGAAAAGTAGAAATAGTAAACGTACCAAAGGAAGTGTATGAACGTGCTCTCAAAATACCTTTAGGAAAACCTACTCCTAAAGTAGAATTGTCAGTAGACTACTTGGGGCTACCCTCAATTGGGAAGGGAGAAACAAAAACTATTGAAGTTTTTGTAAAAAACAATAGTGGAGAATATATTGTCGGCGAGCTAGAAATAGCGGTTCCCGAAAACTGGGTTGTTCGAGAGAAATACTACGTTACTTTAGGTCCTAGAGAAAACCGCTTCTACTGCTTCACTGTTCAGGCTCCAGACAAAGGAGTTCTTTTTAATAAAAATATCCTAAAAATAATATTTAGAGAAGTAGACGGCACAGTATGGGAAAAGAGCTTTGGACTATGTGGAGCTAAACTGTGGAAAGCAGTAGGCCCGTTCTGGGAAGGAGTATCTCCTTTCGAAGACAGAGCCTACATCGATAAAGAGTATATCGACGAATCACTTATAGCTGAAGGAAAACTAGATAAAGTCTTCGAGAAAGCAGTTGAAATAAATGCTTATGAAAGCGTACTGCCTCTAGACCAAGTATTTCCTTTAAAGGGAGAATATTGCATATACTTACTTCACCGCTTCTTATGTCCAAGTGATAGAGAAGTATCTTTAGTAGTAGGATCTAATGGTGACTTCAAGCTGTGGCTCAATGGAGAGCTAGTAGGCGAAGGAAAGAACAGGTACATATGGAATCCCTTCATGTACTGGTTTAAAGTAAATATTAGGAAAGGTGAAAACACCGTAGTCATTAAATACGTTAAGAAAACAGAGAAAGCTAGACTAAGCCTCGACTTTTATAAGAGAGAAAAAGTACCCGGCAACTCTTCATGGCAAATAGACCTGGCCACCATACTATAGTCCAGCCTATCGCCATTCATCTGTTAGCTGTAAAGTGCACTTATAATAAATTTAGTATTTTTAGTTACATAGCACCCTGTTTTAGGAAAAACATATTTTACTTTAAGGTGCACTTTTTTATCAAATAACTCTAGTGATACTTCATCTCTTATATGAATTGGCTCGCCTAGATACTTTGTTTTCAGCTCATCAGATAATACTTTTAATGTCTCTTCTTTGCTAATAATGCTAGAGTATTTTTCTACAATAGATTTAAGCTCACTTAATATAGTGCACGACACATTGCCTAATGGCTCTAGAATAACCCAAAGTGCTTCTGGGTAAGCTTCCTCAACTAAAGTTTTTTCCAGCAATATTAGCTGTGTTGAATCAACTATTTTAACTACTCCTTTAGGTCTAGTTGCTAGTACTTTAAACGCTGTCGGCTGCCCTAGTAGTGGCACATAAACTACTTCTCCTTCGCATACAGGATAATTTAATAGCCTCTTTTTGACAAAGCTAGCTAAGCTTTCATCAGTTGTAATTTTTGAGCGTAGAGAAGCTAGTTTAACTATAGCCGCAGCCTTTACTTCAGGCACTTTAACTAAGACTTCATCTCCTATGTTTACATCAGCATTACTTCTAACTAATTCAGTTAAGCCTACGACTTTCTCCCTTACTTCAGGCTCAAGCTTTACTTTAAGCCTATGAACAATAGCTGACGCAGTTCTCTTCCCCACTATTTCAATAATGTCATCTTCATCAACTCCCAGCCTATCCATAGTTTCTTCACATAAACAGGCTACTTTCATTTCCGCCTTTTCTTTATGTGCCTCAATAACTTTAAGGCGGATTTCTCTCATCATTTACTTAATCCT
Organism: Thermoprotei archaeon; assembly: GCA_003649445.1. Next base: position 3,534 of record QMRV01000070.1, read on the forward strand.
TAAAATTCTATAAAAATATTTGCCCTATTTTTGCGAAATTTTATTCCTGCGGTACAGCTATAGCATCAGTCTCTATAGCTTGAATAACAAGATACAGCCAGTATACCACTTTACATATGTCTTCAAAGAAAGCCTGCGTCCTATGTACTAGCTCTTCGTAACTCAATTCGCCACAATTGAATTTAAGTAATAGTCTCGCTAATTCACTAAAACTCAGTTCTCTTTCTACTATGCAACGCCCATAGATCTCTTCTAGTACTCGCTTAAATTGATTCAATGGAAATACTTTTCCATAGGTTATGTTCCCTAAAACATTTAAGGCCAATTTATTCACATCAATAATAGCGCCGCGCTTTGTAAGATCTTTGAGAAGTTTATGTAAGGGTTCATAGGGTAGTGAGTAAAGCGGCTTTAAGTCCACATAGTACAGTACTTTGAATCCCTGTTCAATTAGCTCAGAGATATCGCCGAAAAGCTTCTCAACAGGCTCACGCAATTTAAGAGATATTTTTCCTTCTTTCAGCTCTACGTCGTATCTTATGAAATAGCTTTTACTTTCTTCTCCATCAAATAGCCCTACTACAATAGCCCTTATTCCAAATAATTGTATGACGCCAGGACATATGGCTAAGAGTTTGAGTCGTTTAGAAGGACTAGGTACTTTAACTATTTTATCCCTGTATCTATCAAAAAATTCTAGAAGTCTAAGCACTTCTATTGTACTTAAAGCATCAGCTATAGAATTCATTAAGTCTACTATTTCCGGATAAAATTGTCTAAAAGTCCTATATTTGATTCTATCATATTTAGATAGGAGATTAAATATTGGCCTTATGTAAGCGAAACCTTTTCTCTCCTCATCTCTGAGAGCTTTTTGAATATCTTTAGGGCCACGTACTTTAAGCTCTATAGCTCTTATAATATGTTCATTAATCATAGTGGACGGATCTCCATAAGCCATTTTTTCCATAAAGCTTTCAATAGGTCTGTAAAGAGCCCAGAAGTCTCTATATTTGCTAAGAAATTCATCTGTTAGAGGGTTTACGAAATTGTGGGCAAATTCATGGAAAAGTGCTGCTCCAAATTCAGGTATTCCGTTTTTAACTCTAAACGGGCCTAAAAACGCGTAAAGTATTTGCTTGTCATCGACTTTTATAGCGTAGCCGTAGTTTCCATAGAATAGAGGCGCTAAAATAACGTGGTAGCCTTTTTGCTCTATGCCAAAGAAGTCTTCGAGCATTTTTACGGTCTTCTCTAGCTGGATATTCGCGGAAGCTCGTTCTTCAATTAAACGATAGAAATCTAGGTGTCTGCGCCAAAACTCTTCGAAATTCGAATCATGGTAGAAGTCTTTTAGAGCTTTAGCGAATTCTCTTAGCAGTGCTTCTCCTCCAGCTCTACTTATATGATATTTTGAGAAAGGTATGACTATTTCGAGTTCCGGAGGCTCTGAAAAATGCATCATAAAGCCTACTGGAGCATCAAATGTAAAGCCCCGCTTAATAAGTTCTTCACACAGCTTTACTGCCCTATGCTCACTATAAGGACTAAAGAAATCTATCATCGCTTTTTTATACGGATAATCTTCTTTCCATATACCTATATCTCTCCAACTAGTGAAAAGCTGTACTGCAGTCAAAAGCTCTATTCTCTTATCTACTCTTATAGAGTATTTACTCAGAAACATCAGAGATAACGACTATGTTTGAATATATAAGAATTAGTATTGTCTACTTTTTGTCGAATTTCGTAGGATTTTGTAAGGTTTAGTGAAATGTAATTCGAAAGTTAAATAGAGGTCTTCACTTTACATATAAGCAAGGGAAAATGAAGTATCTCAGAGTAATCAGTATTATTGTTTTTCTACTAGCTTTAAATTTTATCTTAGTAAGAATAAATGTTGTTACTGCTTCTGAAAATAATTCATACAGTTTCTACTTCAGGTATATCGTATCAAATATTAATTTAAATAATTTGAATAAGCATCTGTCTTGCATTATGTCTGCTGTAGACCGCTATGCTGGTTATTCTGGCTGCTATGAGACAGCATCCTATATTTGTAGCTATCTTAAGTCTTTAGGTCTTAAGACATGGATTCAAAACTACACTGCTATAGTTCCCTACGACAGTAATTCTACTTTAGTTGTCGTCGAGCCTCGTAGAGAAGTTTTCAGAGTATATGTCTTCGCGCCGAATTTGGTGTATACTTGTAGAGAGAAAATTCGCGGAGAGCTAGTTTACTTGAATAGAAGTTTTCTTGAAACAACACGTATAGGTAATATTAAGGGTAAGATAGTTTTAGTTGATCTCGACTGCGGCTACGACTGGATTTACTTAAAGTTTCTTGGAGTAAAGGCAATAGTTTTTATTGAAAAGAGGGTGAGTGCTGAGGAATGGTTAAGTAAGGTAGTTTGTGCTCCGCTTAAAGTACCGAGAGTGCTTATTAAGGAGAGTGATGCTGAAAAGCTTCTTAGTTTACTTAAAGAAGGTAGAGTTACTGTAGAGCTTTTCTTGAATATGGAGTGGAGAGAAGTAGTGTTACAAAATGTTTTTGCTCTTATTCCAGGCTCTGTTGACGAGAAAAATACTGTAGTTGTTTCAGTGCAGTACGATGCTTGCTCAGTTGTACCTTCTATTTCGCCGGGAGCTAGCAGTGCTTTAAGTACTGCGGCTCTCCTTGAGTTTGCGCGAATACTTAAGGGAAATAGACCCGCAAGAACTGTTTTGCTGGCTTTCTTCTCGGGCTCTGCTTTAAGTATGCTTGGTGCGCGAACTTGGTTCTATTCGCCGGAGTTTAATGCTCTGCTTGAGGAAGGATATAGGCCTAGAGTAGCTTTTGTTCTAGATTTATCGGGAGAATCTAGCCAGATACGTGTACTTATTCAAGGCCTTCTTTATGGTACATACGATTTACATAGATCTCCTTTGCTTAAAGCTTTTGATAGTCTATTAAACTATATAGCTACTATAGGAAACTATGACAAGTATACGAAGAAATACACTGTACTCGGTAAAAAATACTCTGTGGTTATAGCTCCATCATACTACTATGCAAAACAGAAAAATATTATTTTGAAATATGCTTCTTGCCGCCATTTAGGCGAAGTATTTAATATCGAAGGAATACCTGCTTTGACGTTTTATTCACCTAAAAGCAGCTATGGTACTCCATTAGATGTTTTAGGCAAAATTGATTTAACTAAAGTGAGGCCTCAACTTGAAGTATCATTTTACATAATCTTCTCTCTTGTAAATGATTTAAGTGAAAAATCTTCGAGAGTATTTAGTCATACAGTTTTCTCACGATGGTGTATGTCTACAGTTAAAGGTAAAATTCAGCCTCACATCAACAGCTCATCGACTCTAATCATCGTGACAGATTACTTAAACAACCTTTTCGTATACAAAGTAAGTAAAGAAGGATTTTTTGAAATCTATGGCCTGAGATCGTCTTCATGGGGTGTAGGTTTTCATGTATACAGACTTTATGCCTTCACTTTAAATTCCAGTAAGATAATCTATGCTTCCAAGGAAATACGAATAAGACTTCCCTTGGAAGTTTATTTAGGGAAAAGAGAAATTATATTAGAGTTAGTGCCCTGCAGCACACTCATAATAGAAGAGCCAGTACTTGATTTCCATACTTTTCGGGCTATTCAACTAGGTATAGAAATTTTTGAAAAAAGTAAAAATAAAATGGTAGATGCTCTAAATCTTTTTGAAGTATTTACAGGAAACAAATATACTCAAGTAGCTATTCTAATACTGCCTAGCAATACTTGCTTTGATATAGTGCTCAGAGATAAAATAACCAAAAAGCCTCTCGCTTTAGTTCCTAACATTATTTTAAGGACAGGAGAAGAAAAAAGTATTCCAATATACCGGCTAGCAGAAGAAATTATTAAAGCAGCTAATAGTCTACTAAAGCCTTTAGCAGAAGACCCTACTCTATCCGGCTCACTGGGTTCCTCAAAAGAATATTTTGAAAAAGCCTTAAAGGAACATGAAAAATACTCTAAGTATTTAAATGAAAAAACTTATAGCGAATATGTTTTTATAGCTTATCGTTCCCTTTACTATGCTATAAAATCATATTATACTTTAGAAGAAGTATATATGAGTATTAGCAACATGAATATTGTTTTAGTATGTATTTTACTGCCGTTTTCTATAGTACTATGCGAATTATTGTTTGAAGTACGAGGAACCAGAAAAATGCTGTATGTTCTAATTATTTCTGCTTCTACTGCAGCTGCTCTAATAGTACTTCATCCTGGCTTTAGAATACACTCCAATTTAGTACTATTGTTTGCTTCTTCGCTATCTTTATTTACTTCAATTTTATCTCTCTTATACTTAGTTTTTGAGAACTATAGTACTTTAATTAAAATAAGAGAAAAACTTGCTGGTAAACACTTTATTGAAACAGCCTATAAAGGGATCTTCTTTGCATCATTCAGTCTTAGTGTAAGAAATATGAAGAAGAGGCCTTTGAGAACAGCTCTTACTGCTTTAACAGTAGTTTTGCTAGTATCTTCAATTACATTAATTATTTCGTGGAGATTTCGCGATATTGTAGTATTTAAAAAGATAGAAGCACCTTCTCCGCTTTATGCGGGCTTTTTGGTGAAAGAGCCTATGATAGATGCCTTTGAAGGTATAAGAGCATACCCTATTCCTTCGCCTTTAGCTGAGTATATTGAGTGCGTTTTAGGCAATAGAGCTAGAATATATCCTAGGGCTAGAATAGGGGGCTCTGTAGTATTTTTGGCTAAAAGCACGGGTAGAAAGATTGATGTTCTTGGAGGAGTTATAGGGCTTAAAAGCGACGATCCTATTTTACAGAACCTTTTCGTGGGTATGCTTCCTGAAGGATCTCACACGGTGTTCATTTCAAGATCTCTACAGGAAGCACTAAAGGTAAGTATTGGAGATGTAGTTACTATTAATGGTGAAGATTTTGTTGTCATAGGAGTTTTCTCTGATGATGCATTTGCCCGACTATATGATATTGATGGCTACTTACTTACACCAGTTTTCATTACTCGGTCGGGTATCATTCAGGAAAAAAGTTTTGTCGCAATAGTACCCTACGATACTTTATTGAAGCTAGGGGGAGGCATTTCCTCTATTCTTGTAGTACCGGAGAGAAGTGAAGAAGAGTTAATGGAAGATGTTATGGAAATTTCTCAGCAAATAAGTGGACTTTACCATATTTACTACAGTGACGGTGAAGAATGCTGGGAGCTAATTCCTATTAAAGGCTACGAGCTTCAGGGACTTGAAAATATTTTAGTGCCTTTAATAATTTCATGCTTAGTTTTATCAAACACTATACTTGGGTCAACCTTTGAGAGAAGAAGAGAGTACACAATATGTTCTTCCTTGGGGCTTTCGCCTAGCGGAGTTGCTTTTATGGCTTTAAGCGAAGGCTTAGTGTACTCAGTAGTAGGAGTTATGTTAGGCTACATTACGGCGGCATGCGTTAGCCTAGTTGCGAGAATCTTCGGGTACAGTCTTCCACTAGACGTTTCTTCACCCTATCTTCCTCTAGCCATAATTTTCTCTATTGCTGCTACACTGGCTTCAAGCGTCTATCCCGCTCTCTCGGTCTTCAAGACTATTACGCCTTCACTTAAAAGAAAATGGGAGATAACAACTAAGCCTCTCGGCAATGAGTGGTATATTCCATTACCTTTCAGAGTAGGTAGTAGAGAAGAGTGTTTAGGAGTACTCAATTATTTAGCTGA
>QMRV01000071.1 GCA_003649445.1 Thermoprotei archaeon
AGTAGTGCCGAGTATTAAACAACACAGAGCCAATACTATTACAAGTGAGTTAATTCTCATCAAGAATAGAAGTCTTCAAAGAAAATAAAAACTTATCTATGGTTAGAGACTAATTCTACCCTTCTTTACTCCAGCCTTCTCTCTTTCGGGAGCTGTTATCTCGAAGAGTTTCTTGATTAGCTCTTCTTCTTCTGGTGGTAAAGGCTGTTTTCTTCTAGCCTTCATTCTGCGCTGTGTTTCGACAACCGAGTCTACGTATAATTCCACTAGTACTCCTCCTAGAGACTTCGCGTAGAATGTGAATGAAGGGACATCTGAAGTAATGTAGCCGTGTACTTGTGATGCTAAGCCTATTCTTTTGCCTGTGTAGATGTATGTTCCTATAGCTGTTTTAGCCATGTCGCCTATAAAGCAGCCTACTTTCTTCATACCAGTGTCTATTTTCTGTCCTCTTATTGTTAGTCTGACTGTTCCGTAGGTGTTCTTTAAGTCGCTATTAGTGGTCATAGCGCCTATGTTGACCCATTCGCAGACGTAAGCGTGGCCTATGAAGCCTGCATGGTACTTGTTTGAGAAACCGTGCATTACAGATTCTTCGAATTCTCCTCCTACTCTACATATGTCTCCAATGTTGCTTCCTTCTCGTATTTGAGCTCCGCCCACGATTATAGTGTCTTTGCCTATGTATGTTGGTCCCTCTATTCTGGCTCCTGCTTGGACTTTAGTGCCGTCTCCAATGTATACTGGTCCTGTTCGTGCTTCAATTACTACGTATGGCTCTATTTCAACATCTTTGCCTATGTAGACATTCTTCCTGTCGCCTGTTATTGTTACATCGACTCCGCTTTCCCATTCTTTGCCTACGAACTCTTTCAGGTCTTTGGCTATCATTTCTGAGTTTACTTTGATTATGTCCCAGGGGAATCTAGCTAAAGTGATGTCTGGGACTTCTATTTTCTCTACTTTTTCTTTAATTGCTTCGTATACTTCAGATGAAACTGGCTTCATGAAGTACTGTGAAATTTCTTTCGCTAGACTGGCTGAAGCCTTTATTGCTACTATATCTCTTTCCGACAAAACTATGCAGTCTCCTTTCCTTTCTTTTAGTTTAGATAAGAGTTCTTCGAATTTCTCGTTGAATACGACTTTTCCGTTAATAAATAGTGTTTCGTCGTCTACCTCCTTGTTAATATACACGTTGCTGTAGCCTTCGTGTTTCATTCTCCATTCAAAGTATTTTGCGAGATAATCTCTCATGTATAAGAAGACTTTATCGGAGATTTTTGTGGCTCTGTCTATTAAGGTATATACTCCTATTCTCAGTGCATAGGCTGGGCGCATATAGGTTAACGGGTATAGAAGATCGTAGTCTGCGTCTTCAAACAGAGCTATATACATGTATTACTCACCCTCTTTAGCTTCTTTAATACTCCTTAAAAATCTTTCTTTCTAATATAAAATGGCTTAATGCCTGAAGGTTACCATATTCTTAAATAGTGTTAGTTCTTATGGTTAAGTGATGGTTATTAAGAATAAAAAAGAGCTTCTGAACCACGGTGAAGTAGAGGCAAGAGAAAAAGTACTTGAAATTCTTGAAGAAGGCTTAAAGGCGGCTGATCCCGAAATAGCTATTAAAAGGAATGTTGTTTTGAGAAACAGTACTGCTGTTTTCGGCGGAAAAGTAGAGGTTGATCTGAGTCGATTTGAGAATATTGTGGTTGTCGGTGCAGGTAAAGCTTCTGGAGGAATGGGGCAAGCAATTGAAGAAATTTTCAGAGATAGGCTTACCTGTGGAGTAGTTATTGTACCGAGGGGGATCGCTTCTAAGTATGTTTGCAAGAAAATAAAATTGATTGAGGCAGATCACCCAGTACCTACTGAGAAGAACATAATGGCTGCCGAAGAAGTAGTTTCTATTATTGAAAAGTACTCGGGAGAGAATACCTTATTTATTTGCTTGATTTCAGGAGGAGGGTCTGCTTTACTCACTATGCCTCGCAGAGGGCTCACTATAGAGGATATGCAGGAATTGACTAGACTTCTGCTTAAATGTGGAGCAGATATCACTGAAGTAAATACTGTTAGAAAGCACTTATCTGAAGTAAAGGGAGGGCTTTTAGCTAAGAAAGCTTATCCTTCGCGAGTTGTAAGTCTTATAATATCTGATGTAGTAGGAGACCCCGTCGAGTACATAGCTTCAGGACCTACTGCTCCTGACTCTTCGACATTTAGAGATGCTGTAGAAATACTCAGGAGATACAATGTGTGGGATAAAGTATCTGATAAGGTAAAGTCTATTTTGCTTAAAGGGTGCAGAAGAGAAATATCTGAAACTCCTAAGCCTGGAGACCCTATTTTTGCTAAAATATCGAACATTATTATAGCTAGCAATAAATTATCGCTAGAAGCTATGAAGAAAAAGTGCTTAGATCTCGGATTAAAGCCTGTTATACTCACGTCGTTTTTAGAAGGAGAAGCTAGACACGTAGGCAGAGTTTTAGCTTCAATAGCTAAAGAAGTAGCGCTTCACAGAAGTTTAGTTAAACCTCCTTGTGCTCTGCTGGCTGGAGGAGAAACAACTGTGACTGTAAAAGGAAGTGGACGCGGAGGAAGAAATCAAGAACTAGTTTTAGGCTTTGCTTTAGCTATAAGTGGCTTTAGAAAAATGACTTTCGCGTCTATTGGCAGCGACGGTATAGATGGGGTAACTGATGCTGCCGGAGCAATATGCGATGGATATACAATAGAGCGAGGGAGAGAATTATGTCTCGACCCCTATGTTTTCCTGGAAGACAATAATACTTACGAGTACTTCAAGAAGCTAAATGACTTAATATTTACAGGCCCTACTGGAACAAACGTTAACGACTTATCTGTAGCAGTAATACTCTAGTTTAACCTTTTTTAAGCCCGAGAATAAGGCCTACTGAGAAGCTTGCTGCAAAAGGTATCTGCGACTTGATGTATTCTTGAAGTCCTGAAGCCTTGCTTGAAGCAATCTGAATAATACTGTAGATTACTTCAGCTAGTCTGTCGTAGTTTATCGTAATTATTCTGCTATAGTCCAGGTAAAGTAGTATAGCCATAAATATGCCCAATACTAGCAGTAAGAATTTGACTATTTTCTTGATAGTGTATCCTGTAGAAAATCCTAGTATTCCTCCTACCCCTATCTGAAAAACAAGCTGCTCTACTACCACAGAAACTTCTAGCCTTCAAGTAATATATTGTTGGCGAGACTTTCCTTCAAGAGTATCTCTGAGTGATACTAGAGTATTTACTGCACTATCAATGTCTGTATAGAAAGTTGTCGCTTTTATAGAAGCTATACCACTTGAAACAAGATCTTTCACTATAGTGAAGCCTAGTTCACTTAATATTTTCTTTACTTTTTCGGCTTCGGATTCATCCCCTATAATGAACAAGTCTAGTGTTATTGTATTTTTATCTATATTTCCTTCAATTCTTAAAGTAGCTTTAGGTAAGCTGAAAACTTTTCTAAACTTTAATCTACTTTCGCTTCTATATACTAGGAATCCTTCTTTCATTAAGTTGCTTAAAAAATCAATTACTTCTACTTTAACTTTACTTACTTCTTTTCTTATTTCATCGAGAACTTCATCTATTCTATCTTCTAGTTCATTTACATCTGAGTATATTTCATCTGCTAGTAACATGACATCTATTCTGTCTTCACGTCTAACTACAGCTGCATAGTCGCTAAATATTTCTTTAAGAGCTTTAGCTAGCTTTATTGAAGATGGCCTGAATACAAAGTACCTCAGTGAAATTTCAGGAGATTTTTCGTTAACTGATACTGCTACGGAGCACTTGTGTCCAAGTAGACTGTATTCTCTCATTAAGTATACTTCGCTTCCGGATTTATGGCTTAGTTTCCACCCTGATTTTTCTAGAGAGTCGAGTAATTCGTAGAACTTTTCTTCAGACATTTCGATCACTTTCTTCTATATATTCTGCTACCCTTTATGTAAAAGTATTTTCTATATTTTTCTACTAGTTCCCTGACATACTTTTCATCCTTTTTGAGAAGCTTACAGACACTTCTAATGCTACGCCAGCTTTGTATGAAGTCAAGTAAAATGCTTAAGTAGTCTTCTTTAGGCACTTTAATAGCTTCTTCTACTTTTCTAGGAACTTCTATTTTTTCTTCTACTGGTTTTTCTTCTAGAGTTAATTCAATTACTTCACTCTCCATTAATGAATCTAACTCCGTCACCGATCTAAAGAAGCTGGCGTACTCCCTGAATAGTTTCTCTCTTTCCGAATTGGTTAGCTGATCACTACATATTATTCCAACTAAAGGATATAGTATTTCTTCAAACTCTATATTTAGTGACGCTATTTTTGGATTATAACTGAAATCTTTTCCAATAAGGTTTATAACAATTATTTTACTGTATTTGCTTAGTAATTTATTTAATGCCTCAATATCGGTGTCTGAAGCTATAATTTTTACTGGAATTTTTCCCTTACTTAACTCGATGTAGCCTTCTGCAGAGTCTACCGGAGTACGAATAAATATTATTCCTGGAATTCTGTAAAGAACTTCACTTATAATGCCTTCTGCAGCTATTTCAAGTCCTTCTCCTGTTTTGAATTTCTCTTCTCCTATTTCAAACAATTTATATTTATTGAAGAGCATTATTTTTTCTAGAAGACTGATTACCATAAGGTTACATCTCCTAATATCGAGTGTAGTGTCTAGCTTCTTGTATGTTATTACTTTATATACGAGATTGAGTTCCTTCGGCGAAAACTTCGTTTCCTTTACTTTTTCTATTAATGCAGCTAGTTTCGCTACTGCATAATTCACTTTGTCTAAATACTTACCTGGCGACGCTACTGTAAATGCTCCGCTGAATGTCCTGTTCAAGAAAGGGTCTATAGCATTCCATTTTCTTAGTTGATAGTAAGCTTCTGTTGTAGTGTAAAATATGTAGAGTACTCTTGTGGCTCTATCGTATATTTCTCGGAATAGTTTTCCATATTCCTTATATTTGCTGTAGTTCCCGTACCACAGGTCGCATTCATCTACTTGTATTAGAATAATCCATGATTTTTTATTGACAAGATCTATTAATGATGAAATGATAGGTAAAATTTCGTCAACTAAGCTTTCTACATGTTCTTTTTCCTCAGATATTTTTCTTTCAGCTAGCCTGTATTCAGCTAGGATTTCTAGTAGCTGTTCTTTTTCGGGTTCAATTATTTTATTTGACGAGAGAAGTAGAGCAGATATTGTTAAAACTATTGTTTTTAGTAGCGAGAAGATTCTTGTTGATGCTGAGAAGGAAAATTCTATTATTCTGTGTGAACTATCTATTTTCTTTACTATCTCTTTAACATACTCAAATGTTTGTGACTTGGATCCTCCGAATGGCGCTATGTAGAATACTAGGTATTTTCCTTCATCTTTTTTCAAGTCCTCAAATAGTTTAGTTACTAGTTCTCTAAATTCTTTTAAGCCATGTATGTCTACGAGAATTTTAGATAAGCTTACTGGAGATACTTTAGAGTATTCTATAGGTGTAGAGCTTTTTAATTTCTGATAAATGTATTTACATATATCTAAAGGTATTGTAGTAAAAGTTTTGCGCTCTTCTTCGAGTAGTTCACTAATATTCATTGACTCACCTCGCAGGTGATTGCGCAAGAGTGTCTCCAAGGTTTTTTAACTATAAGGAAACCTTTATCTAATCCCTTCTCTCTATCAGCTTCTATCCACATAATATTAGGATATTTTTCAGCTATTTCAGATATATTTGTTTTCAAAATAGTTTTCGAAACTATTTCCGCTACTCTGTAGTCAAGTACTACTGGAAAACCGCTGCTTTTCACTTGGCTGTAAAAGCATGGCATGAGAGTAGATAGTTCTATTGGTATGTCGCTGATTTGTATATCGCCTAGCGCTAGCATTACTATTAGTGCTGAATCTACTTTATTTTCCGATAAACCTTTATTTCTTAAGGCTTCGTAAACTTCACCTAATCTCTTTTTCTTAAGACTTTTAATTACTTGAGCTACATAGAGTTCTTCAGCGAATATTAGCGGATTAGTCCAGTAGACTTTACTTCTACCTACTTTCTTTACTTTAATTTTATTCTCTTCGATCAGTTTATTTAATATGCTATTCAGAGTTTGCCTTTTAATACTAAAATATTTTTCTATCTCTTTTTTATTCAATGGCTCCTTTAATAGATATAACAATATTATATTTTCTATTAAATTATTTTCACTTATCATATTTTTAGGCTATAAAATTTAATTGTATTATCTAAAACCTTTTCCGCAACTTCCTCTATACTTATGTTCTTTACTTTAGCTAGTCCTTTTAGCGAGATAAGTGTGTCTGCTGGTTCAGCTATCTTTCCTCTGTAGTTTACAGGAGAGTCGCTTTCAACAAGAATACGGTCTAGCGGAAATTTTTCTACTGCTGCTATGTGCTTCCGCTGGTATTCTATTGCTGGTGTGACTGATATATAGTATCCCTTTTTCTCTATTTCAGTGAGTAAGTCTAGGGGTCCACTGTACCAGTGAAAGACTGCCTTTTGAACGCCTTCTTCTACTATGACTTCGAATGCTTTGCGCCAGGCGTCTCTAGCGTGTATTATCAATGGTTTATCTAGCTCTATAGCTAGTTTTGCTACCTCTCTGAAAGCCTTAATTTGAAGCTCTTTGCTTGTTTTAATTTTGAAATCTAAGCCTACTTCACCTATAGCGACTATTTTATCGGCTTCACTTCTTATCTGCTCTAAAACCTTTGAATAGTTTTCATCGAGTTCCCAGGGATGAAGTCCTAGTGCTGGATAAACATAGTTTTTATACTTCTCCCAGATTTCGAGAACTTGAATATTTGATGAGTAATCTGAACCTACTGCGACAACTGCTATTACTCCAGCAGCTTGGGCTCTTTTTAAGACTTCTTCGAGATTATCTATTTCCTCTAAGTGTGCATGCGCATCAATGACTTTTACCACAAGTAAGTAGTTTCATTTAAAACATATTACGGTAACTCTTGTTTCGCTTATCTACTACTACGTCGAGGATATCGTATATTTCTCCTCTTCGAACCATTTCTTCATAAGTCTTCCATATTCTCTTGATAGTTAGATAGGAGCAGTCAAATCCTTCCTCCATTAATACTTCGTAGACTGCTTGCGGAAAATCATGTGGATGAAGAATAACTTTTCCCAAAGCTTTCTTTATAGCGTTCATGAGATCTTTTCTACTGGGGTACTTTTTCTTTCGGGTCATTTCGCGTCAATCTCAGTCATACTATAAATTTATTATCCTTTTCTGTAATGAGTACTAGAAAACATGCCAACTATGTGGTCGATCCTCTACTATCTCCGTAATGATCCCGAGAAACTGAAGTGGAATATGAGAATACGTGGCCTAGACGACGGTACTATCGACCGCGCTCTAGAACTAGATACTCTGTGGAGAAAAACTTTAACTGAGCTAAATGAGCTGCGTAGGGAACATAATAAGATTTCTAGAGAGATAGGTAGACTTAAAGGTGAAGAAAGAGAAAAGAAGCTTGCTGAGGCTAAAAAACTTTTAAAACTTATAGAAGAAAAAGAAAATAAATTAAAGCAAATCGAATATAAGAGAGAGAAAATCCTCCTCAGTATACCGAATATTGTCCACGAGTCTGTGCCCCAGGGCGAAGATGAAGAAGACAATGTTCCAATAAAGTTCTGGGGGAAACCTAAAGTTTGGAAAGGCTACCTTGACCGCTTTAAGGAGCAAACTAAAGGATTTAATGTAGAATACGAGGTTCTCGACTGGAAACCTATTGGCCACGCCGACATGCTTGATGTACTTGGACTAGGCAATACTATGAAAGCAGCCGAAGTAGCTGGTTCAAGGTTCTACTACATTTTCGATGATTTAGTGTGGCTCGATATCGCTTTACTACTGTACGCGCTAGACTTCTTGACAAAAAACGGTTTTCGCGTAGTGATACCTCCCTATATGCTTAGAAGAAGACCTTATGAAGGAGTAACCGCACTCTCAGACTTCGAAGACGCTATTTACAAAATTGAAGGAGAAGACCTGTATTTAATAGCTACTTCAGAACATCCTCTTGCAGCGTTACACATGAACGAAATACTTGAAGAAAAAGACTTGCCTTTACTTTACGCCGGCGTAAGCCCCTGCTTTAGAAAAGAAGCTGGAGCTCACGGTAAAGATACTAAAGGTATCTTTAGAGTACACCAGTTCCATAAAGTCGAACAATTTGTTTTCTGCAAGCCTGAGGAAAGCTGGGAGTGGCATGAAAAACTCTTAGAGAACGCAGAAAAACTGTGGCAGGGACTTGGAATACCCTATAGAGTAGTAAATATATGTACGGGGGACTTAGGTGTAGTGGCAGCTAAGAAATATGATCTTGAAGCCTGGATGCCTGCTCAAGGAAAATACCGCGAAATGGTTTCATGTAGCAACTGTACTGACTGGCAGAGCTATAGACTTAAGATAAGGTTTAGGAGAAGAAAAACAGGCGAAAGAGAATACGTGCATACCCTAAATAGTACAGCTATAGCTTCTACAAGAGCAATAACAGCAATACTCGAAAACTATCAAGAGCCAGATGGCAGTGTAAAAATACCCAAAGTATTAAGACCCTACTTAGAGCTATTTCCTCAAGCACCTAAAGACATTATTCTACCTCGAAGGAAAAAGAAATGAAAGTAGAGGACTTAATATTATTTGTATCGAGGCTTATTTACTATATTGAGGAAAAGAATACTTCATTTGATAAAGCATTCATATATACTAGAAACTACTTTAAGACAAAGAGACCTCTTAAATTATATTTTTATATATCAAAGGACATTGTATCAAAGTATTATTTTTTAAAAATTATTTCAAAGGAATTTTTTGGTAGAGAAACTCGAAAAAATATTGTAAAAACATGGCTTATACTCTATGGCGAACAGTACCCGTCTCTTAGAGATGCTTCGTTGAGGCTTAAACGCAAAATTGCAAGAAGAGGAAAACA
>QMRV01000072.1 GCA_003649445.1 Thermoprotei archaeon
CATTAAATACCTTATCAGGTTCTATAGGCTCCTCCTCCTCATCGAACTCAGCTTCAGGATCAAGCACCTTCTCAAGCCTTGCTTCAAACTTAGGTATCTCTTCCTCAATAACCCTCTTAACCTCCCCTAGCTCAGCCTCTTCCTTAAGCCTAGCTAGGATCTCCTTCCTCTTCTTAACCATTTTACCGAAGGTCTCAACAAGAGCTCTAGGACTGGAAAGACCCCTCTTAATAATTAGCTTTCTGAGAAGCCTAACCACACCATTAACCTTAGCAGGGTCAATGTAACCTTTTAGAGCTAACTCATCATAGTACTGCCTCAGACCTTTCTCACCAACCTCTATCAAGTTAGATATCATCCTCTCCTCATGTTTTAATGGCTTAACTAGTACTGCTAACATGTAGCAGTTCTTGAAAACCTGCCTCTTCTCGTAGGTCTCATTAATATCTGACTTAGTCCTCCTGTGAACTATTACGTTATGTGTTGAGGTGTAGAATGAAGAGTCTAATGAGCGGGAAATCCTTTTTAGTGCTTTAGGGGAGCCAAGCGATAATAGTGAGGGGTCAACCATGTATAGTCTAGCGAGGTAATCGTAATCATATCCTTTATGTGGGGTAGCTGAGAGTAGAACGACGTTAGTGTTCTTGGAGCGTGCTATGAAGCTTCCTAGAACCTGCCACCTTATATTGGGCTTGCCCCCCACGAATCCTAGTTTCTGTGCCTCATCAACTATGATTAAATCCCAGTTCTCCTTCTCAATAAGCTTGAAGTACTCACTCCTCTTCAACCTATCCAACGTACCAATATAGATTCCTGCGGGTAGGGTAGTGAACTTACTTAGCTCCCCCAACTTCTCCCTCTTTATGATTATCGGTATAATCCCGAAGTACTTTAACTCCTCAATCCACTGAGGTAGGAGTATACTCGGCACTATTATTAGTACCTTAGAGATTCTATCGTATATCCTAAGCATTTCCAATATTCTTAAAGCTGTAATAGTCTTCCCTAAACCTATGACATCAGCTACGAGAACTCTAGTAGGCTTCAAGAAGAAGCATCGAGCTAAGGTCTCTGTCTGATGGAGGAGAGGATCTTTTACGCCGGAGCTATCGAGGATGAAGACGGGGTTCTTAAGGTATAGGTCCGCTATGGTTGATAGTAGTGAAACCCTACTATCTCCCACCCTCCCACCTATGCTTTATCGATTAAGTACATCACCTTGAAAGCCTTACCAATACGTAATACCTTCCAGAACCATCCTGAATCGCCACTAACCCTTAATTCGTGATACCTGAGAATTGCGGTATTGTAGAACGGCTCAGCTATGTTCACATTCAGCCCGCTCACTACATCCCTGATTCTTTCGACCTTAGAGATAGACCTCACGGTCGCGTAGGTTATGGAGAATATGAAGTGCCTCATCGCTGAATACCTATCAGGGAAAACAATTACTGGGATTCTCTCTGTTCCAGCCTTCCTTAACCTCTGGTTAAAGAAGTATATCTCTGCTTCAAGGCTCTTAGCATAGTTCACAACCGCATCAACCCCCCTTATCGGGAACATTATTAACTCCTCCCCTCTCTTACCTCTTCTCTGAAGTACGGACTTCAAGTGCTGCACTAGCTTCTCCAAGTTCTCCGCGCTAGGTATAGTTCTGTAGTAAGCTATGTAGGGAGTATAGTACCTTAGGGCAACACTCTGGTAGTGATATGCGGGCCTTCTCCTCTTCCTATAACAGATTACCGCAACAGCTCGCTCCTCAACAGGTTTACCCGACATGTTACCTCACCTCGTACTCCGCATCAAACTCTACATCATCTGGAAACTCATTCACGTCAATATCTTTACTACTTAATGGTTTATCGAACTCTATAGTTATGGTGGTTTCCTCAGTCTTCCCCAACCTACTCACCCCAATCGCAGATACCTGTATTAGTGATGTCTTCTCGACAGGGAGGTTCTCAACATTAAATGTAGCTTTAGCCTCTTCAACCCCTCCAATACTTGAGACTTCCATAGATAGTTTAAGCTTCCCCGATACAAGACTTGGAAGTATAACTAAGTTCCCAATATTGGATGAGCGAACACCGTATATAGTAATCGGTTTACCTTCCTCAATAAGTTTCAATATGGCCTTCTTACTTAGCCACTCTCTCCTCTTGAGTACGGGCGGTACCGGTGGAGGTGGTAACTTCAATGCTATTGTGAATGTCTCCCTTCCAAGCTCTTCTCCTTTTTCAGAGTAAACAACTACTGTGATGGGGACTTCCTCTTCAACCACCTCTTCTGGGACTTTCATGGTAAGGTCTTTATCTACTGGGAGCTCTGAGACGAACTCCTTCTCGGAGACTACTACCTTCGGTGAGATTATCTGGATTTTGACCTTACCCCTATAAATACTAGATGTAACCTTGAGCGTACCTGTAAATTCCTTCCCTAAGGAAGTTTCCTTAGGGAGTTCAAGATCTATATCTACTTTAAGCTTCTCATAGAATAACGCGCTATCCTTTAGTATCTCCTCCCAGTTATACTCAGTCTTAAGTTCCTCAAGCGTCTTCACCTCTCTAGTCGGTGTTAATATAACTATTCTATAACCCTCTTTAGGCTTTAACCCTCTAAGCCAGTCATCGAGGATGTGCTCCCAATACACTATCCTAGCTACTTGGCCAGTTCTCTGAAGGAGGACCATAAGCTTCCTAATAGTTTTTACAGTATCTTCACCTATGTCCTTACCACTCATCGAAAGTACTAAGTTTGCATCCTCCTTACTATTGTAGACCGTCTTCCAATAGATCCTACTGTTTATCTTCACAGCATAGTCTAGGCTTCTAACCATTTCGTATACTGCATTCATTAAGGCACTAAAGGGTAATACCGGGATCTCCTCAACCGTAGTGTTAGTTAGGAAGAAGTTCCAGATATCTGAAATAGCGACACCATCCTTCTTCTCCCTAATGTCTATATTCAAGTATGTTTTAATTATCTCCTCTAGCTCGTTCCCCTTAAGTTCCTTCTTAAGGTAGTTTTCCTTCTGCAATACTACCTCAATAGCGTACCCTAGCGGTGCGTCACTCCTAATAGATAATCCTTCAAGTTTCTTTAGCCTCCCAGCCCTCCTCAAGTATACCGCGTAATATACTCTGGGTAATAAGAAGCTTCTAAGCTCGTCATAGTCAGTTCTAAGGCGGTCTCTCTTACTCCTTAAAAGAGCGAATACCTCCTCAGCCCTGCTAATCTCCTCAATATATTCCGTCTTAAGGACATCGTCTGTAACCCTCTCACAAGCTTTGAGGTACCTTAATACGTCCATGAGGGCTTCCCAATAAGTCCTATACTTCTTCAGCTCAGGTCTAGCCTTTAGATCTTCTTCAGAGATCTCCCTCTCAGTATCGGGTCTAAGCACTACTACATTATTCCTCTCAAGAACTTTAGCTACTTCATCGTCTCTAGCTTCTCTAGCAAATACCACGATTGTCGGTTTGTTCACATCTAGATCGTCTGGGAGCTTAGCTTCTTCACCATACTTAATGAATACGTATTGAGCATCCTTCAGTACCTCAATCTTATACTCACTTTTACCTCTCTCCCTTAGATTATCTAGGTATGAAGCTAGCTCACCGTGAATTATATTCGGTAGTATGTCTCTAGCCTTCTCCTCTATCAAAGACTCTAAGAAGGGTATCCTTCTAAATAACCAGCGACCAGAATACTCGGTTAGGTATGCTAGTTTTCCATGTAGACCTCTAAGAATCCTAGCAACCTCCATCCACTCTCTATTGCTCACTGTCTCTAAGTCTATTAATGCCCATGCTACGTCCTCTGTTGATGGGTAAGCCTCAATATTCGAGACTAAGCCTCCACCAGCTAAACTTCTAAGCCAGATATAGGCCGTTACCATGAAGCTAGGGACATGATAATCCTTAGGTACCTTCTCCCTAATATTATCTCCTAACTTAATCTCTCCAGCTTCTCCTTTGATTGGGTGAACGACATCCTTCTCCAGTATTTCCTTAAAGATCCCTAATTCTGAGGGAGTACTTAGCGGGAATGCCTCAGTTAGAACCCTCTCAAGGACTATCGGTATGTGGAAAGGCATTACTAAGTATGGAGTATATCCCAACCAGTCATACAGCCCTCTCCTGATAGCTAAGACAGCTTCTGAAGCCATCCTAATAGGGTTCCTAGTCGCTTGAATGTACTTGCTGAGGTATGTGTGGAGGAGCCTCAATACATTAATAGTTTCTGGGTGAAATGGATAGGACCTCTCAAACTCTTCCCTAAGCCAATTAAGTCCTCCTTTCCTCCTGATGAACTCTCTTGCCACCTCAGAAGCATTCTCAAATAACATATCCGCTAATGCTCTCCCATACTTTCTGAGTGTCTCTTCATCCTCCTCAAAGATCCTCTTCCTAAGAATCGAGGGTAAATCAACAGTAGTAACTACTGGAATGGTATTACCAGAACCCACCCTATCAATTATTTTCTTTATAATTTCAGCCTTAATAGCTCCAGCATGTGCTTCCTCAACAATCCCCTTCTCTACATCGTAGGGTAGCGTTATGACGACGACACACCTCCTTATCTCCTCCGTAGTAAGTACTTCAGTAAGGTTCATTAGGAAGCTATTTATAACGTCCTTATCAAGCTCCTTAGTTCTACAGTAATATCGTGCTATCTCATCAATTAATACAACCGCACCAGAGTCGTCTAAGACTGCCTTCAAGGCTTCTCTAGATGGTGCAACATTCTTATCGTATCTAGCAATAACTGAGTATCTACCTAACTGCTGTGCTATGTAGCCCCAAATAGTCTTGACCTCTCTACCATCTTCAGGCACTGGTGCAAAATCTGTTGACGGCCCATCAACTACTACACACTTTATACCAATACTTTTCAGTTCATTCCAGTATTTGTAGACGAAATTAGCTATTTCTTCATCGAGTATTTTAATTATTGCCCTGGCTTTCTCCGGGTCTTCTACATTTCTAATTATGTTAAGTAAGTGGTATAGCACTGCTAAACTATGTGACTTACCCCCACCAAAGAGTGAGGGAAGTATTATTAGCTTACTATACATTACATAGGTTCTACCCCCTACTTCTAACTTAGTCTTACCTAGTAAGCCCATCAGAGTCTTCACTATCAGCGTTCCCATAGTCTCGGTTACGTGAGTCCTCTTGAAGAATTCGGCAGGATCTAGGATAAACTTAGGTGCTTTCCCCTTCACTATGTTTGACAGTGCTATCGCTGGCTCATATCTTCCCTCCAAGACCTCCTTCCTAATTCTTAAGCCCTTAACTGAGGGAGGTTTGTAGCTCACAGACCTCACCTCTCGTATATGTATTTAATGATCTCCTTACATAAGTAAGCTTCAGGATCGTTAGGTATCCTAGATAGTGCTTTAGCAACGTAGACTGCCTCCTCAGTAAGTGTTGGGTACTTGACCATGAGTTTACCGTAAATGTTCTTGAAGTAGTCCGTACCTCTATGGATTGCATACTCAAGTAGGTGCAGTATGTCAATACTTGTGGATAAAGGCTTAGTTCTATCCTTCTCTAAAACACCGAGTACTAACGGATCTATCTTCCTCAAGCTAAGCACTTCCTTAATGGAGTCAGGATTAGCGTCTCTAGGTGAAAGGAACGTGAATACTTTAGGCTTAGCTACCTTAGCTCCCTTCCTTCCCTCCTTTTCAGGTACCCCAACTACTCTTTTTCTTACAAGTATTTCATGGAGTCTCTCCCTTTGCTTTCCTCCTCTTATACCATAGAGACCATAACCTAACGTTATGAGGTCCTGACTATCTAATGACCAATCCCATTTAGGTATTCTAGCAAACAACCTCCTTATAGTAATGTATGCTAGAGCTTCTGGAGACTTGATATACCTGCTCTCCTCACCTACTAAAACCTCTATAGCGATCCTATAGGACTCAGCCACTATATCTTCACTTGAGAGCTCACCACCAAACCTAGTTATCCTGCTGTATGATGTGAATTCAGAGAGGCATGCAGTCATTACAGTTAGGAATAGATCCAGACCCTTAAGACCTATCCTTTCAGCAACCTCTAGAGCCTCCCTAGCTCTCTGTCTAGCCCTCTCCCTAACCTCATCAACCGTAGTCACCTTATCCTCACTTCTCTTCTTCCATACAACAACTATACTTGACTCTAGAGCAGTCTTACCCCTAGCGGTAACTCTCTGAGCAGACTCGGTAGCAATAGCCCAAGCTCTCGTTACCCTTAAGCCAGCGCTTCTCCACCCAGCCTCAACAAGCTCAATCCAAGCCTCAGGACTAGAGTGAGCAAAGTAAGTAACGATTAGACTACCGTCTTTAACTATGGAAACCATCTTTCTGAAAGCTCTAGACATGAGCCACTGATAATAATCAACAGCGCTACTTATCTTAAAATACTTAATCCTACCCTCATTATAGCTAATTTCCTTAGGTGCAAAACTCTCCCACTGAGTATTGTAGATTAACGCATCAGCATGAAATCTAGGAGCTAAATTACCATCACTCAAAGCCCTCTTAAGCCATATATAGTAGTAATCGCTGAGCTCCGTGTAAGGCACATCATCACGATATGGAGGGTCAGTAACAATAACATCAAACTTTTCATTACCGAGTTTGCTGAGCACAGTAGCATCATCAAGCAAAACCCTAACCCTACTAGAACTACCAGAAACAACAGAAACAAGATAAGACAAACCATCAATTGTATATGGTAAGAAAGTCTTAGTTCCCAAAATAGGTTCGAATTCACACCAATTCCACATCATAGCAATTCCACGCATTGATAATGATTGTTTTACTTTTAATAAACCCCAATAAGTAGCATCCCAACAGGTAACCATTGAGTCATAGCGTACGTAATTAACTAACCACATTGCTAGGTATGTTGTTACTGCTTCTGCGTACTTGAATGCCTCCTCCTTGCTCCATCCCTCTCTAAGCTTCCCCTCCTCAGCCCTCTTACCAGCTTCACGTATCAGCTTGACAAGCTTGATTAGGGTTAGAAGCTGGCGTGGATTGAAGAGCTTGAACCACTTATCAAATCCGTAGGGATATACCCATATGCTTCTTGATTCATAGCTTGGTATTGGTTCTGTAGGTATGTCTAGGTCTCCCCATATCTGCTTTAGCTTCTCTAGTGCTCTCCATAGCTTCTCGTTGTCTTCCTCCGTAGCCGGCTCGAACTTCAAGTCCCTGCCCACTATCTTTACTTTGACCAGGAGTCTCGGTCTTGCTAAGGCGTTTTTCAGCCCCTCTAGTGTTTTTCCCTCTAGGTACTCCTCCAGCTTCCGGTTCCAGTCCCTTATGGCGTACTTCGGGTAGAACTCTAGCCTCTTTTTGATGAGCTCGTTTCTCACCTCGCTCTTGGATCTGTAGACCCTGCCTGTCTCAGGGTCTATGTAGGTGATCCTGCTTCCGCATAGGAGGCACTCTGCCAGTTCAGGTCTACCCCTAACATTAGGCGATGGTGCACCCTCAGATTTACCTTCAACTATCTCTATACTGACTTTACCACCTTCAGCTTTAGGTTTCATGTAGGCATACCTCTCCCCTTTAACTCTCGCTAACCACCAGTTCCCAACTAGTGGGGTATATCTGTTGCATAATGTGTTAGGACACTTTACTTCCCAAGTACCGATATAAACGGCTACATCCTCATCATACAGTTCTTTAATGTCTTGGTCTTCTCTAAGCTTCTCAACTATCCAAGCACCCCACTTCGCAATGTCGTAGATTAGGCTTGGTATGTCGTAGACGCCGTAGTTAATTATTTTCTTCGCCTTAGTAAGCTTAGTAACAATACTGTCTAATCTAAGCCTCTTTACTTCCTTACCACTAATACGTACTTTAACGTTAGAGAAGGTTTTAGGGTACTCAAGTACGGCTTTCAGAAATATGTATGCTGTCGGTAGGAATTCTACAGCAACTACATCTCCAACACCAAGTCTGATCGCCTCTAATGGTATTGAGCCGAAACCTGCGAATGGGTCTAAGAGCTTAACCTTCTTAAACTCCTCCCTTACTTCATTAGGTAGCCACGGATTTAGCCTATGCGGTGTTTTCTCTGCACGCAGTCTTAACCAGTTAGTAAAGTCTTCCTTCCTTATATTCTCAGTTAGTAGTGCTCCAGCAATTACTGCTCTAGCACCTGCTAGGGGCTTCCTAGTCCACCAGAACACCATCTCCCAATGAGGTGGTCTGCCCCCACCACCCTTCTCCTTGGCGGAAGCTTCATTTATTATCTCTATAGGAAAGTGAGGGGTTTCGATGAAGGTTAATTTCTCGTTGGGCTTCATAATCTCAGCCCTCCCCTCCCTCAGCTTTTTCAACTACTATCTTATTATTCTCCAGTATCCATATTATTTCATCTCCTTCACGTAGATTTAGTAACTTCCTGACCTCCCCAGGAACTGTTGTCCTGAAGTACCTACCTAACTTAGTGACCTTCAAGACAACACGCCTACCGACACTCATTTAAACCACCTACAGTTATCACTATAAGGAATGCTTTAGAGACTTATATAAGGTAAAGTCAAGAGTAGTACGGTGATGCGAATGCCTAAGTATTGGATCGTAACAGTCAGCGAGGAGAACTGGGAGATCATAAAGTCAAGCAACATTTATGGCGCACCAGAGTCTAAGGGCTTCAAACCTATCTACGAACTCGTCAAGTCAGGGGACACCATAATATTCTATGTTAAGAAGAGGGGATCTAAGGATTTAGGTGGTAAGTTTGTTGGTGTCTTTAAAGTTATTTCGGAGTGGTTCCGTGGGGATAAGCCTTTGTGGCCTGATGAGGTTAAGGAGGGTAGGGTTAAGTATCCTTGGAGAGTAAAACTCGAACCTATTAAACTAGGTATTGCTGACTTCAAGGAACTAGTACCTAAGCTCAAATTTATTGAGAAGAAGGATAGGGCGCAGGCATACCTAGTTGGGACTCCTGCTAATC
>QMRV01000073.1 GCA_003649445.1 Thermoprotei archaeon
AAGAATGGTTCTAGGCTGGTGTTAATGAATGTGTCTATTGTTTACTCTAAGTGGCCTTTAGAGAAAAGAATTTCTGATTCAGTAGCTCTCGGCTTCTTAGCTAATGAGCCTATAACAGCTATACCTGTTGTTGCTGGTGGGAAAACATCCTATATGATCGCTTATATGGCTTATACTTGGATCGGGTTAGCTGACGGCTTCAACGATATTCAGCCCACATCAAAAATATTTACCTTCAACTTAGATTCTTCTATTCTACGAACAGGAGGAGGAAGTAGAGGCAAGTACCCAGAGAGAGTTAAAGCTATAGCACTAGTAATAATTCCACCCTACCCACCAGAAAAAATAAAGTACATAGATCTTAGACACGCCTATATAGCATATGTGAAGGGGTGATTTCAGCTATCTAAGCTGATTTTATGGACTAAATTTTCATTAGTATTGCTGAGAGTACTGCAAGTATGCTGGCTACCAGTTCGAGGAGTATTATTGCGTCTACTATTTCTTTTTCTCTTAGAGGACCCTTAGCTAATATGAGTCTAGCTAGAGTCAAGGGGGCTTTAGGGTTTCTTGAAGCTTCTATTAGTCCGTTTTCTTTAACTATAGTTGGTCTAGCTATTTCTCTTCTTTCTTTGAGTCCTCTGACTGAAGAGATTACGTAGAAAGCGTTCATAATGTGGGGGAACAGTGTTACCATTACGATGAACTCTATTCTCCCTATTACTGCGAGTGCTCCAAGAGCTGCACCTACAGATAGGCTGCCCATGTCTCCGCTAAATATTCTGGCGGGGTACTTGTTGTAGCGATAGTAGGCTAGTAGGGTACCTAGCATAATCAGCGAAATATATATAGCGTCTATTCTTCCGCCGAGTATGAGGGCGGATAAAATGGCTGCTACTAGGGCTAGTGAACACGTGGCGGGCATTATTCCGTTCATTATCTCGAGCATATTGACTGCGTTTGCTGGAGCGGCTACAGCGAGAGGAAGTAGAAGCCAGTAGATGAGAGTCATGCGTAGTCTGCCGATAATAGGTAGCTCGGGTCTGCCTATTGTGATTATACCGAAGTATCCTGCCGCAAGTAGAGGCAGGACTCCCAGAATAGTGAGCGCGGTCTTTACTTTAGCTTTTAGAACCTTAAGGTCGTCTACTAGCCCTATAATAGCTGTTAGTATGAAAACAGAGTAGAATACGAGTATTCTCTCTAATGTCAGGTACTTCAAGTAGCCTAGAAGGAAGAGCAGTAGAGTAGCTATTACTCCGGATGAGACTCCAATGAATATAGCTATTCCCCCTATTCTTGGAACAAGTGGTTTATCTGGCTTATGCGCATCCGGAGCAACTAAGTTTCTCTTCTTAAGAAACTCTATTACATGTTTTGTCGCAATGAAAGTGACTATGAAAGACACCGTGAAGACTACTAGTGACTCTATTAGCATGCTATCAGCGCCTAATGTTATTCGCAGGTACTTAAAAATATTGAATCATCGATTTAGTTAAGGATATTAGCGCTACTAATGTTAGAAAAACGTGGCGAGAGAAGTATTTGAAGTAGAGTCTCTTGAAGACTTCTTAAAGCTCGCTGATAAAGTAGACTTTATTCTAAGAATAGATCCTTACCTGCTAGCATACTATTACGGTATGGTCTTTTGCCTAGATTTGAGTTCCTTAAGTGATAGTGAAGTCAAAGAAGCATTATCTACTTTGAGACAGAAAATAGTTTTTATAAAATCTATTAAAACAATAAGCAGTTTACTAGAGAAGTTTAAGGCTTAATAACAATGGCGTTTTTCATGACTACTTGGTCTTCTTCATTTGTCCAGTAAACATACTTGAAGTTGAAGTTTGCTGCAGACGCTATAGTGAGGTCTTTGCTTACTGCAACAATTCCTAGGTGATAATTTATGTTTTCTTCTTTAGCCAGCTTGTTTACTTTCTCAACTATTTCTACTACTGCTTCTTCGGGAGTGTATCCTTTCTCGATTAAGTCTAAGGCTGATTTAGCGGCAACTACTCTTATTATTGCTTCGCCGTAGCCTGTGCATATGGCTGCTCCCAAGTTGTTGTCTGCGTAGAGTCCTGCACCAATTATAGGTGTGTCTCCTACTCGGCCAGGGAATTTGCAGGCGAGGCCACTTGTAGAAGTTCCTGCTACAAACCAGTTGCCTACTACAGCTATTGCGCCGATAGTATCGTGCGACTCTGGTAAACCGGCTACTTCTTTTACTTCATCGAAAATACTACTGTTACCCTTTTTCTTTTTAGCCTTCTTCCTTCGCTGAATGAACTTGACGTAGCCTTCTTCGGCAGGTACGTCGGATATTTCTTCTTTGACTAGCTTAGCTAGCTTTAGTGCTCCTTCACCTACAATCATTACGTGAGGAGTGCACTCCATGACTTTCTTTGCTAGTGAAATTGGGTGCTTTACTCTCTTGACTGCGGCTACTGCACCGCATCGTAGTGTTTTACCATCCATTATGGCTGCGTCTAGCTCTAGTTCTCCCTCTATGTTCGGTAGTCCTCCAATGCCTACGCTACCTATGCTGGGGTCTTCTTCTATGACTTTTATACCCTCGACTACAGCTTCTATTGGGTCGCGTTTAGTTAGGAGAATTTCTCGGGCTTTTTCTACGACCTTTTTGCCGAAGGGGTAGTATGATACGGCTATCAAACTTGTATCCATTATCCCAAGAACCACCCGCGCGGCTAGCAAATATATAATTTTTGTTTGAATAGCAGAAATATTTATATATCCCTTTTGCAGTAGCTTAAAACGCTTTACGAATAATGAAGAGTAGATTATTTCAAGTAAAAATAATATACTAATGTTTAGAATCTTACAGTCCTTTTCAATATTTTTCAATAAGTCTAATCCATGTTTTAATCAGTAGAGGCGATATCTGAGGCACTGATAGAATAAAACTTATAAAGCGATGGCCTATTTCGTAGGCTGCTTCTTCGTTTTCAGGAAGAATTTTTAGGAGTAAGTGACCTCCTTTGAAGAAGTATTTTTCTCCGGGAAGGAATCTTCCCTCGAGTATTGGTGCTGCGAAAACTTCTGTTAGCCTTAAAACAAGCTTCTTAACTATATTGTCTCTAAGTTTCCATGCTAAGGCTCTCGCTTTAAATAGAAGCTTTAGTATTTCAAGGCTCTTTTTATGTATCACTTTCTTTTCGAGAATTTTCTCTATGAAGTTTCTGTCTCTTGGATCATACTTTAATCCTATTTCCTCTAAGTCTTCGGCTGTGATGTTTATGTAGCCGCTTCTCCAGTCGTAGAGGATATCGAGTATATCGTCGAGCATTCCTAGAGCCAATCCTAAGCATTCAGCTATATCATCTAAGTATTTTTCTAAATTCAGTTTTCCTACGAGGAAGTATAGTCTAAAGAAACATACTGCTTTCTTTTCGAGGAGCTTATACATCAGTTTGCGGGGGACTACTTTCATGTATCTTTTTGCGTCGAGTACAGCGCTTTCGTAGAGCCCGTGTACCGTACTCCATATTTTCTGCCTCTCAGAACTAGAGTAATATAGCTCAATATTTTCTATAAACTGGTTTAACCAGAAATACCTAAAAGGCAGGGGTGGTTTTTCGACAAATGTATTTCTCCTAATATCTTCTACTATTTCCCACTCTTTTTCAATAATCTCTAGTCTCTTAAAGGCGTTGAGGGGAGAGTCTATTACGTCGTCGACTTCTCTTATATAGGCCCACGCCAGAGACCACGTCTCTGACCCAATTCTACATGGTACAAACTGGCTTGCATAGTGCAGGAAGTCTCGTTTTCTCAAGTATTTGCGCGCAGAATTAACTATAAATGAGTATGAAAGCTCGTCCTCCGAGTAGTCTAAAACGTAGAGTCCGAGAGGAGTAAGCTTTACTTCCACGCTTTTCTTTTCGCTTTTCTCGCTAATACTTTTTTTGCTTAAGTTTCTTTTTGACTACTTTTTTCGCGAAGTTTTCGTAAAACCAGTGAATAAACCTGTATTGACTATAAGCATCGGGCTCTATTCCATATTTCTCGAAGACCTCGGCTAGAGCTTCTTTAGGACTCAGTCCATAGTACTTAATTAGAAAGCACACAAGAACAGTACTTGTCCGCCCTATACCAGCATAGCAATGTACTACAATTTTCTTACCGAAATTAACCTTATTTTTAAGCCATTCAAGTGCTTGAAGCAGTATATCCACGTTGCTTGGAGCACGGTGGTCTTCTACCGGTAAATGCATTACTTCAAAGCCTTTCTCAGAAAGATATTGTATATACTCATCTATGTTACTCCATCCGCAAGCCTCAGCGTCTTCATCTGTAGCTACAACTAAGACAGCCTCTATACCCTGTGCTTTCCAGTACTTCACTGTCTCTTCAGCAAACGTTTTCGCTGGAAAAGAATCTCTATAGATAGTATCAAGAGCACTCGAGGACATGAAAACAGTTTTCAGAAAAGGTATTTAAAGTTCAGGGCCTTTTCACTATACTCTTTAAATAGGAGTGATATTCTTTAGTAGCTTTTTCTGGGAAAGGGTTTATTACTATTAAGTCTTCAACTACTGAAGCAAGTTTTTTGTCAAGAGAATAAATTACATTAGTTTTAAGACTTTTAGCTAGTGCTACAAGATAGCCGTCCCATGACTCAATATTATAAGCTGAAGCATAGTCTAGAGCATTTATTGCTACGCCGATTTCTATTGGTGGATAGAGTACAGGAGATCTTGTTTCCAGCAAGCCTACAAGAGTTTTCTTTGCATGAAGTCGAGGAACACCTAAGTACTTTGTAACAATGTGATATGCACCTATTATGGCTGAAACTGGTATAATGCATACTCTTTTGAGTTTTAGAATATTTGAGAGGAAGTCTACTGCATACTTTTTAAGCGGGTTCTTAAAGCATACCGGAATAATTATGCTCACATCGACTACTCCTTCAATAAAGCCCGAGTTTGCGTAAAACATAGTCTACATCGATACCCCACTTATCTTTTTTTATAGAAAGATCAAGGCCCTTAGCTTCTATTTCTGTTGCCAATACTTCGCTAGCCCACTTATCTACTTTCTCTTCTAAATCCTCCTTAATTACTTCAATTATTATTCGGTTATCTTCTAGCCTTACTATAGCTTTTCCTCCCTGCTTTAGTCCTAGTAGCTCGCGTATAGGAGCAGGAATAGTCAAGCGCCCTTGCTTATCTATGCTGACAGTCCACTCCACTCTATACACCTAGTGGAATTTATCATTCCACATTTTTATATTTTCCTAAGCTACTTCTTCGTATTTAATTAACTCGAGTTTATAGCTCCACTTATCGTAGTAGAGGTTTCCTCCCCGCCACTCTACTTCGCCGCGCTGATTGTCTACTGGATCAGATCTTATGTGCTGTTTGGGTGGCTCAAATTGTTCTGAGATAGCTATGTTTGCTACTAGTCTGCAGCGATCTATGTTGCCGAAGTAGAACTCATGGTACTTAGGCTCCTTTATTCTCGCTCCGCCAAAGCTGCAGTCTGCGTATAGCCAGCCGTAAGGTCTAATGTAGAATTGGGCCCAGTCGTGAGGAGACTGCAGATATGGGTTAATGTACCAGCCTGACTGCCAGCGCGCAGGTATACCTGCTATTCTACACAATGTTATAAAAAGTAGTGCCTGCATTCCGCAGTCTCCTTTAAGATTTCTAGCAACATACTCGCTTATACACTCGTAAGTAGAGTACTCGTAGGCTGAAGCGTATTTTACGTGCGTTGTTATCCAGTAGTAAATTTTCTTCGCTTTGAGGTACGGGTTTTTCTCGCCGCCAACTATTTCTTCAGCTAATTTCCTTAAGTAAGGTGTGAACACTATGTGAGGGGGTTCTTCTATAATGTACTTTGAGTATATTTCTTCGCTTTCGTCGTAAGGCTCTACTTTGGAGGGATCTACTTTAAGATAAAATCCTCTTACAGTATACTCGTAGACTACCTCGAACTCTAGGCTCTTATCTTCGTTTTCAACTGTTTGCTCGAAGTAGATTGTTCTGTGGATATGGTTTTCGGGGGCAATGTGATTAGGCTCAGGTTTAGCTGAGATAATTTTTACTTCGGGTTGCAGAGGATCTCTGCGTGGAAGAGGCATCCATACTCTAATTTTCTCGCCGACAGGTACTATTCTGGGCTTAACAGTGATTTTCATTCTAATAGTGTTCTTGACAGGAAGGAGGAATCTTTGTCCAGTTTTCTGCCCTAACTCTATAAGCTTATCTACGTGTTCGTGGAGAGCTTTTCGAGCTTTTTCACGCTTTTCGTCTACTTTCTTAATTCTTCTTTTTTCAGCCTCCTCACAGAATCTAAACAAATTGGGTATAAATGTTCTAAAGAACCTTAATTCGCCGTTTATTAGTCTACAGTCAATGTAGCCTTCTTTAATCCACTTCTCGAAGTCCTCTTCACTTAAATCAGGAATTTCTCCTTTAAGCTTATTGAAAGCTTCTTCTCTCGAGAAAGAGTAATCGTATTCTATTCTCGCGAGCCTCTCTTTCTCATACTCTAGCCTCAACTTCATTAACTTAGGTGTTCTTTTATCATGAATCCATCTATCAATACAGGCTAAAGCCTGCTTGAATTCTCCTAGTTCAATTAATCTTCTTACATCGTCTGGGAGACCTGCTACTAAGAACTCCAGCTTGTGCACATAAATTATGAGGTAAAGCAGTATAATAGCCTTTACCTTCACCAATACCATGTCGTACAGTAGACGATTTTAGAGAATTTTTCCGTCTAAATATAATATTTTTTGGATAAAAATCGTTTAAATAAGTTATTTTTTATTTAAAAAACGTCTAAGCGAAGGCAATATTTTTATTCCTTAAAGCCTTCCATTCGCACATGAAGTCGGCTACTATAAAACTAGACCCCGGCCGAGTAGAAGAGTTCGTAAAATATAGCTATCTTGCCTTAAGAGAGCCTAAGTACAAAGATGTGTTAAAAGTACAGCAGTGGCTACTGTACTACCTCAGAGAGTTCCTGTACGGGAAAGGCTTTACTGAACTGCTGGCACCTATGGCGAGCCCATGTAGTGACCCCGGTTTGAGAGGCGCGCGCAAACTGAAAACGAGACTCTATGGTGTCGAATACGAGCTTACTTCAAGCGTAATAATGTATAAGCAAGC
Source organism: Thermoprotei archaeon (assembly GCA_003649445.1). The sequence continues at coordinate 7,137 of QMRV01000073.1, forward strand.
TAGTGTAGCTGGATTAGGGAAAGTATTCTTTGTCGCGAGAAACATTAGAGAAGAGCCCCCAGAAAACTTGAAGACAGGAAGACATCTCTGCGAATTTACTCAACTCGACGTTGAGTGGGCTTACGCTACAATAGACGATGTAATAAGCTTAGCCGAAGACATGATAATTTATGCGTTTACAAAGCTCAAAGAGAAGTGCGGCGGTATTTTAGAGAAATATGGAGTAGAGCTACGTGTACCAAGCAAGCCTTTTAAAAGGCTACGCTACACTGAGGCAGTTAAACTACTAGAAAAACACGGGTACACGACTCCAGAGGGCAAAGAGTTTACTCAAGAAGGAGAAACTGTTCTCAGCAAAATAGTGGGAGACTTCGTCTGGATAACGCACTACCCTGTCACCTCTAGAGGATTTTACTACCTGCCAGATCCAGATGAACCAGAGTACAACAGAGATTTCAACCTACTTCTGCCTGAAGGCTACGGAGAAGTCATAGATGGAGGCGAACGCGAATATAGGCCGCGTGAAATACGTGAACGCATTAAAATGCTAGGAGAGCCTCTAGAAAAATACTCTTGGTTCCTAGAGCTAGTCGATCTCGGAATACCGCCCAGCGCGGGCTTCGGTCTTGGTATAGAGAGACTAACACGCTACGTAATGAAGCTAAAGTACATTTGGGAAGCAGTACCTTTCCCTAAAGTTCCCGGAATAGCTCCCTCGCCTTAAAGTGGGACACTACATTAATTAATCTCTTCTATTTTTCTTTCCCAATGCTCGATAACGTAGATAAGAAAATACTCGAAATACTACAAAAAGATGGACGAATACCGTTAACACAAATAGCTAAAAAACTAAGAAGAGCTCGCACAACAATAAATGACCGTGTCGCCCGTCTTGAAAGAGAAGGCTATATTGTAGGCTATAGAGCAGTAGTCGACCCCGCTAAGATAGGCTTCAATTACTCAGCTATCGTAATGATTAAAGTAAAAAGAGGAGTTGGAGTAGCTAAATACAATCAAATCGAAATCGCCAAGAAAATAATAGAAGACTGCAGGAAAAAGAAAAACATGCCTTTTGTAGAAGAAGCCTACATAGTTACGGGAGTCTACGATATAGCCCTAAAAATATGGATAAAGTCATGGGACCACTTAACAAACTTCCTTATATACTACCTAGCTAAACTAGATGAAATAGCTTCAACAGAAACATTCATGATACTAGAAAGAGTACCTAAAACACCACAGCCCTTTCCAGTAGACTAAGTTTGTAAATTAACTTAATTTAACAGCAACTTAGCTAGTGGATAGTCTTCTAGACTAGATGTATTTCAACTATATTATTCCTTGGCCATAAAACTAGCTTAAACTTATTTAAAATAGCTCTACTGAGAATATTTTCTTAGCTAAAATGGTTGTATAAATATCGCATAACATTAAAGTGTTGTTCAGTTCTACAAAACCTCTAGATTTTCTCAACTCTACTCCATAGCCTCCTGCAAATACTCCATGCACCTTTCTACTCTCATATAAGTGTAGCCCAAGTTTAAGATAATTCTCTAGTGAAAGAAGTAGACTCCCCGAAAAACCTGTATCTATTTTTGCTTTAACATTTATGCACTTCCGTTTAGTAGGAGAATATACTTTAATAGATACCACAGGTACAGGAGGATCTTCTTCAAAACTATATTCTCCTTTAACTACTCTATTTCCACTAAACTCCAACCTAGCTCCACCTCTTCTACTTTTTCTTCTCCTATTAACTCGATTAAACCATGTTTTCCTCCAGCTTTTTCTACTACTTCAGCAGCTTCTTCTAAAGTCTT
>QMRV01000074.1 GCA_003649445.1 Thermoprotei archaeon
GTAACATAACTCCTAGTATCTCCAAAGAAACTATAATCTAAATTTAATCTCCTTTGAAGTATTAATTTCCTAATATGAGGGCAGCTCCTAGGTCTTATAGAGATTTATTGAGAAATGTTAATAAATACATTAAGAACACTGTTTAGTGACCGAAAATGAAAGATACATATGACGTGATAATAATTGGTGGTGGTGCTGCAGGATATACCGCAGCTTTAACCTTAAGAACACTACGTAGTGATCTGGACGTCCTCTTAATTAGAGCTGACGAGAGAGTTCAGGTACCCTGTGCAATCCCTTATTTAGCTGCAACACTTGAAACTTGTGATAAAAATATCCTTCCAGATGAACCTTTGAAAAAACTTGGAGTTGAAATTGTTGTAGATGAAGTTTTAAATATAAATAGAGAAGCTAAAACTATTGAAACTGCTAAAGGCTTAAAGTTTAAATATAGAAAACTTATCCTGGCTACAGGTTCGACACCCTCTACTCCACCGATAAAGGGAATAAATCTTAAGGGCGTTTATAAAATTATAAAGAAATGGGAGATTCTTCAAGAACTACAAAAAGCTGTTAGGAAAGCTGAAAAAATTGTTATTATTGGTGGAGGATTTATAGGCGTAGAACTTGCAGACGACCTAAGTAACCTAAAAAAGGATGTAACTATTATTGAAATTCTGTCTCACTGCTTACTTTTAAACTTCGATGAAGAATTTGCCGTTAAGGTTGAAGAAATCCTTAAAAGTAAAGGAGTAAAAATTATGACCAATTGTAAGGTTGAGGCTATCTTAGGTAAAGAAAAAGTCGAAGCTGTTAGACTCTCAGATGGTAGAACTATTCCTGCGGATGTTGTAATTGTAACTGTTGGAGTCAGACCAAATACCAGTCTAGCTGAAAAAGCGGGTTTGAAAATTGGTGAAAGAGGTATTGCCGTAGATGAATACATGAGAACAAGCGATCCAAATATCTATGCGATTGGAGACTGTGCAGAAAAACATAGCTTTTTCACAGGTACACCAACTCCTACATTACTTGCCTCTGTAGCGGCCTTTGAAGCCAGAATAGTAGCAGCAAATATAGCTGGACTTAGACTTCCTCGAACAGTTCTTGGAGTTGTAGGAGTATTTTTAACGAAGATAGGAGGAGAAGCTTTTGGAGTTGCAGGGTTAACGGAATCTGCAGCTAAAAGAATGGGATTCGATGTTATTACAGGAAAAGCCGAAACTGTAGATAAGCATCCTGGAACACTACCCGGAGCTAGAAAAATTGAGGTTAAATTAATCTTCAGTAAAGATGGCGGTTACCTTTTAGGTGGAGAAGCCTGCGGTGGTAGCTGTGTAGGAGAGTTTATAAACTTAATAGCTTTGGCTATTCAGAGACATATGACCCTTTATGATCTTTACACAATGCAATATGGAACTCATCCATTTCTCACACCCTCACCAATAGCATATCCAATAATAACTGCAGCATTAAACGCTTACAAAAAACTTAAAAGCCAGGGTTTATCAAGCTAAATTTCTAAAAATATTTTCTCTACAAAAGAATTTGTTGAAATCGATGTTAGAGAGGAGATTTACCAGAGTTGAAAGGCTAACTTTCGTCTCCTTAATAGTCTACTGGAAATAGTCAAGGTCTTGTCGATTTACTACTAGCTCCCTCGGCAATCGAAGAATTACTAAGCTTGAATAAAGAAAACTAGGAATAAACACTAGAAAGTTATGCAAGGATAGAAGAATGGATCTTTTTCTCAAAGATTCAGAAAGACACCTAAAGGAGGGAGCGTACTAGAATGGTACTAGTATCTACTAGTACCATCTATACAGTGACCTAGCTCTAGACTGTACTACACCCACTTACCCTATAACCCATTCAGAAGCTAAGCTCTTCACTATGACTCCTAGCTGAAACTAGTACGAGCTAAAGCTTCACCAAGTACGCTTGTCTACTGAGGCTCCTAGTTAGACTGAGCACTTACCTAATATCCTTATAGAGATAGTTGTCTTCGCTTTATCTTTTGAAAACTATGGGTATTTTAAAAGTTTTATTACTTCATTGAGTGTCCATATAAGTCCTATTGAGTATGTATCTGAGAGAACTTTAAGGTAGTTCACTAAGAGAGGTCTTATATCCTTGGTGCTATATTTAAGTAAAAAAGCAAGAAAGCCACTAGCTATGAAAATGCAAGCACATTTAATAATACTCCAACATTCTATTTTCTATATTCTCTGCGCAATTTCTAATAGTAGTTATATTATTTTTCCTCTCTTGTTTTAAAATTACATGACTTTTCACCTCTAGCAGCCAGCGGCTTAATAGATGATGAGAAGTTTATCTGTTTACTGGATAGATAGTATTGCTTCTTTTAGTTTTGTTTTAGTGAAGTATGCTGGATAAATTATGCAGTATTTTGTGTCAGCTGGTATTTTTATTGTTTTTTCGTTAGTGAGATATATTTTATGAGTCTTTAAGTCTTTTCTACTGTATATTACTATTTTGAAGGGTATTTTAGGTACTTTTATGCCGTTAACATGTGTTTCACCGGGTACTTTTAGTCCGTTTTGATAAGCTTCTACTTCTGCTATGCAGTCTTCTCTGTAGTTTAACTGAATATGGATGTCTAGTCCCTTTACGCTACTAGTATCTAGTAGATTTAGGTTAGATGATGGAGTGACATCCCATTCTATTATGCCAGCGTAGTTATCTCTGAATAGGTCTCCTCCGTACTTCCATATAGCGAAGTTTACTGGCTCAACTGTATATGTGTCGAAGCCACTTATCTTTAGCCTACCCTTGAAGTTCACAGGCTCATAGCTCTTGAATCGTGCTTTAAGAACTACACTATAGTCTTTGGTTTCTTCTATCCAGAAAAAACTGCCTCTACTATAGTTGCTTAAGTTAGGAGGCTTCATGGTTCTAATGGGCTTTGTTTTGCTGAAGAATACTTCCACTTCTCTCATGTCACCGAGCCTCAGTACTAGTTTCCTTAACTTTACTTCTGCTATCAGGTCTCGGAGCCCTGTATAGTAGATCCATATTGGACTAGACCAAGCTCTGCCTCCTGTGCGCTCAAGTACTCTCACATAATAGTAGTTGAGTCTCCGGCAAGGCTTTTCTTCATCAATATACTTAAATGAAATCGCTCTTCTAGGCCCGTATTCACGGTAAATTGCTTTGCCGTTGCGTATTAACTCTACTTTATCTATGGGCTCATCGCTCTCTACTCTGACGCTAATTTCGGGCTTGTAGTTTGGATCTGAGACTTTTATCTCGGAGCCCATTAAGTAGTCATCAATGCTGAACTCTAGTCTCAGTCTTGTTCCTAGGACCGCGTATGCTCTTCTCTCGTAGAGCGCTCTAAATATGTCTTCTCTAGTATTGTGCTCGGCATATACTGCCGCTAGTCCTGCTCCAAAAGGATTGTATAGAAAGTACTCTACGAAACCTGTTGTAAGTGAGTTCAAGTACTTCATTTGAGGGGGCCTGTTTTTAATGATAACTGGTCTAAATGGAGACCCAGGGTAGCAGTCGTGGGTGTCGCCGCCTCCTATAATGCCTAGCCTATATCCTTTTTCAAGTGCGTCTACTACGAAGAAGCGGGGCAGATTATCTGAAGACATACAGTACACGGGGTTTCCATAGTACTCGAAGACACCCCATATTGAAGCTATTTCAACTAGTCGATCGAACTCTGGGTCATAGTAGCTCCAGTCTACTGGAAACTGAGTTATAGATGGATGATGAGGTATCGTAATTGCTTTAGCTTCAACTTTCCTCAAGAAGCTCCATAGATCGGCTGGACTATAGCCTTTCGTGCTTGAAGGATATTTGCCATAGTTAACGCACCTGAATATAGGTTTGTCGTCCGTAAGGAAATAGACGTTTCTGTGTCCGTAGGCATACGAAGTCCACTCGTATGCGCTGAAAGTAGTGAATTTTCCTGGAGAATACCATTCTGAAGCCTTCCTTCTAATAAAAGCCCACATTTCGTCGGTCATAGAGAAATCATGGTCTGTTATCGCCGCGAAATCTAGTTTAGCTTTATCTCTAGCATACTCATATAGTAAGTCGACAGACTCGTATGCATCTTTTTCCTCAAAGTAATCTCTTAGTATGCTGCCGTGAAAATAGAAGTCTTTTTCCAGCAAGTCTTTTTTACCTCTGCAAACACCACACAGCGAGAGATTTGAATGACAATGAATATCTCCGAAAAGTAGCTTAAATTTAGAGTACTTCACAGAGCAGACTACATCGATGAAAATATAATACTTCCGTTATAAGTAGTAAAATTCTAGGCCGTAGTCCTTTAGCCTACTAAAATGCTTAACATTTTTTGTTAAAAGCTTTAAATCAAAAACAATTGCCGTAGTTCCAATAATTAAGTCTCTATCATCTATAATCATAGCTTTCTTCCTTAAATCACGCCATATTTCAGAAGCCTTTACTAAAATACTGTTAGTCAGGGGTATTATAGTAAAAGATTCTTCAAGAAGCTTTTTTGCTAACTGAGGATTCTTGGTGCCTCTAATATACTCGTAAAGCGATATTACTGAAATAAAGTAGATGTTTCCTAGAGGAAGATCTAGTCTGCTCTTATAATAGTCAATAAAAATATCTGTGTCAACTAGTATTCTCTCGCCCATTTTCTCACTTTCACTTCATCGAACTCAGCTTCAAGAAGTTCAGCAAGCTTTTCTCTATTCTTTTCTCTTCTCACTCGCTGAACTTCTGCAACAAGCTCCAATAAAAACTCATCCCAACTCTTATCCCCTTTAAGTGATTCAAGAGCCTGCTTAGTCTTTACGGAAATCGTTATAGTAGTCCTATAATTCACAATTATGAATATTTAATTTAATGTATAAACTTTGATCTGAGTATGAATTAGCTATCTGTTAAGTTAAGTCGTTACTTAAATAACGATACTTAAATGTTGTGTCGCCTTAAAATATCTAATTAAACTATTTCTTATTTTTTGAACTACTATTTCTCAATCTGTAGCACCGAAAATATTCCTTAAACTAGTATATATTGATATAAAGCCTAGCGTAAAATTTAATTATATTTAATCCAAGTTAATAAAGAGGCACATGGTTGAAAAAATACTAGTACGCTATGTTCCGTGGATGCTCCATGTAGAAGGAAGAGAGCTTTGTGAATTGTGCTTCTTCGTCAAAAACGAACCTGGAGGCCTGCTTAGAGCACTAGAGGTATTAGCCAAATACCACGTAAATATTCTGTCTACATCTGGGTACTCTCATGCATCCTGGAAATACGCTCCAATAATACTCTTTATCGATGTATCTAATTTAAGCGAAAAAGAATTCTCTTCATTAGTTAACGAATTAGAAAGAGTAACTGGGTCTAAAGTGAGGTATAAGAAAAGTACTGTAAAAGGGTTTATTATCGATGAGTTAAGTTTTCCGATGTATGTTGCTCCCAACATTAGGGCACTAATGCTTTCTGAAGAAGTTGTTGAGAATATGCTAAAGGGTCTTTATGAAAAATACGGTGATGTAGCCGCGTCTATTTTATATAACTTTGCTTTCGGCGGAGGAAAAGCTCTTACTGAGAAAATGCTGAAAAGACTAGAGGGAATTGAGTTAGAAAATATAGTAGCAGAGCTACTTAAGTTTCCTCAGGCCACAGGATGGTGTAAAGTAGAAATAGAGGACTTAGACTTAGCTGCTCCAAAGGCTTCGCTGAAGTTATTTAGTAGCTTTGAATGTGAAGCACTTAAATTTAGAAGAAAACCGTCGAGCCATCTCATACGAGGATACTTAAGTGGTGTTTTTACGGCTGTACTCAAAAAACAGTATAGGTTTGTAGAAGTTAAGTGTACTGCTGTAGGGGACCCATACTGTAAACTAGTGCTCGAGAGAACCTAGCTTAGTTCTATAAACACGGAAGGCTGTTAAAGAATATTGAACACTATCTTTTCTTAGAATTTTTTTAGTTAAGTAAATGTATATTTTAAGGCTATTATCGAAGACTAATACTCCTTCGCCAGGCGAGTATGCTATATACTTATAGCCTTCTATTTCGCGTGTAATATTTAGTTTAAACTCTCCTTCTTCCCATTTGCAGTAAATAAATGGTCTTAGAATCTTACCGTAGAGAATATAGTAGGGCTCAAGCAATTTCTCTGTCACGAATTTCTCTACGCTAGGCTCTATGCTTCTTTTAGTCTCATGGAAGTCTAGAAATCTTCTTCCAACAGAGTACGCTAAGTGACTTGAAGAAAGCTCGCTGACAACTTTTCTATAAAGTTTCTCTGAAGCCCCTTTAACAGCTATCAAGTATTCTTCTCCGAGTTTTATTGAAGCTTCGCAAGTAGCTGAGCATGGAGCATGGTATATTGCCCACAGCTCTATAGGCATTTCCTGATCTAAACCAAGTTCAATAAGTTCTTTCTGATAGCAATACCATGCTTTAGCAGGTCCTCTCTTCACATAACTTTTTACACAACACTCAGGGTAGCCTAAGAGACCTCCAAGCTTGTAATCTACTTCAGGTGTTCTCCTACCTTTCCTGATCAGAACATAGTAGTAAACTAATTCCAATAAAAGATGAGAGTCTTGAGAGACAAACAGGTCGCCGTAGTCGATATTATTTCTTGTTACAGGTTTAATAGAAGCTAATTTACTTAAGTCGATTCTAGTAGCTGTAGAAAAATCTACTTCGCTTAAAGGTTTATTAAAAGTACTCTTATTTACTAAATATGCTTCACGACTATTTAACAAAAAGACAAAACCATGGCATGCTTCATATGCTAATGAAAGTTTATAGAAAAGAATAAAATGTACGAATTCTTTCCAAGATTCTATTAGCACAGACTCTACTATAGCTGAGGGCTTAGCTCCATGAATTACGGCTAAAAGAGAACATACTTGCTGAGGATGAAGAGAATACAGTACTTTTTCAAACTTCACGAAAAATATATGCTATTAAGGAATTTATCTGTTATTGGGATTTCTTTAATTTTTAAAAGTAAGCGATAATTTTAAGTTGCTTGAGAAAATCTTTTCTAAAGGGTACCGGATGAAGAAAGCGTATCCACGGTATTTACCGTGGATAATCTTTGCAGAGGACCGTGACCTAGGTGAGCTTTGTTTTACTGTACAAAATAGGCCCGGTGAACTAGCTAAAGCTCTGCAGATTATAGCTAAGTATGGAGTCAATATAGTTAGCACTATAGGCTATTCTCATCCAACATGGAATCAAGCTACAATAACTCTTGCAGTAGATGTAACTGATATAGACGATAATCTGCTTAAACAGATGCTTAAAGAGCTTGAGGCAAATACTGTAGGAAAAGTGCTGTTTAAGAAGAATGTTATTAAAGGCTTTCTTGTAAGCGAATTGGCTTTCCCTATTTACTTGGATCTTCACACAAGAGTACTGCTCTTTTCCTTAGAGGAAGTAGGAAGTATGCTTAAAGCGCTTTATGATAAGTACGGTGATGTTACTGCATCTATTCTCTATAACCTCGGATATGGTGGAGGTGTATTTATAGCTAAAATAATGGTAGATAAGTTGAAGACAATAGGTAAAGAAAAACTTCTAATAGAGCTTCTTAAAATCCTCCAGGCTGCTGGCTGGGCTTTAGTCGAAGTAGAAGAAATGAATTTGACTAGACCTAGTATCTCTTTAAAACTATACGAAAACTTTGAATGTAAAGCTCTGAAATACAGGTATAAGCCTTCAAGTAATCTTGTTAGAGGATATTTAAGCGGACTCTTCAGCACGGTACTTGACCAGAGTATACGTTTCCGTGAAACACGCTGCATCGCTGTAGGCGACAAGTACTGCCGCCTAGTTTCCGAGTAATAGAATTTACTATTTTTCACGTAATGAGCTGAATGCGTGTTTTGCCCGCGAGAATTTATTTAAATAAACTAGTAGACTATTTCATCAATGAAGGCGAAAACGAAAGTAGTACTAATATCTCATACTCACTGGGACCGTGAGTGGTACTACACCTTCGACAAATACAGGTACAGGCTTGTAGCATGCGTAGATAAGCTCCTAGAAATACTGGAGAAAAAACCGGACTTCAAGTGCTTTGTTTTTGACGGCCAAGTAGCTCCAATAGAAGACTACCTTGAAGTAAGGCCAGAGAACAGAGAAAAGTTAGTCAAGTACATTAGTAAAGGCAGGATAAAAATCGGGCCATGGTATATTCAGCCAGACGAGTTCCTCGTTTCAGGAGAATCTCTCGTAAGAAACCTTATGCTCGGTATAAGAACTGCGTCAAAGTACGGCGGCTACATGAAAGTAGGCTACTTGCCCGATATCTTCGGGCATACTGCGCAGATGCCGCAGATTCTAAGAGGATTTGGCATCGACAATTTCTTCTTCCACCGAGGAATGGGGCCTGAGTTCGAGAATTTAGGAATGTACTTTAAGTGGGTTGCTCCGAGCGGAGACTACGTTTACACAGTTTTCCTTTATGGAGGCTACGGTACTCTACTAGGATTACCCGATGACCCCGAGAAAGCTACTGAAATGATCAGAGGACTTGTAGAAAGGCTGAAAGATAGAGCAAATGTTCCCGTAATACCTGGAATGATTGGCTGCGACCACGCTTTCCCGAAAGAATGGGTTCCAAATGTAGAGAACTATGCTCGCAAAAAAGACCTGCCTTTTGTTGTCGAGCAGGGTTCTCTCGAAGACGTAGTAGAGGTAATGAAGTCTAGTGAAGAAAAGCTAGGAGAATATAAAGGAGAACTGCTAAGTAGCCACTATCATTCCTGCCTATATGGCGTCTGGTCTGCTAGAATATACTTGAAACAGCTGTGCTTCGGCAGTGAAGTTAAGTTAACTCACTTAGTAGAACCTCTATGGGCGCTCGCCTGGCTTCTAGAGAAAATATATCCATCAGAA
>QMRV01000075.1 GCA_003649445.1 Thermoprotei archaeon
ACTTAGTAACGTCTGAATTATGGATTATTGGCGATGTATATACTAGGAAGAAGTTTAGGGGAAGAGGTTTTGCTAAAATAGCTACATCCGCAATAACTAGAGACGCTATTCGATGTTCGGGTAAGGCTATGCTTCATGTGAGGGAGGACAATAAGCCTGCAGTAGAAGTGTACAGGAAGCTAGGGTATAGAGCTGTAAGTAAGAGACGATGGTACTATTTTAAACCAAAGCCGACGGGTTAATATAGTTTAATTCCTTTACCTTCCCATATACTCTATCGTAGCTTAGTAGAGGCGTTTTCTCTATTATTGCTGTAGCTGCATGTAAACTGTTGAAAAATGAAAGATCATACTTAAGTCTTAATTCGTAAGCCTTAGCTACGTGAAGTGCCCTAGGTTTTACTACGTCTACGTTATAGAATTTTATTGTTTCACCAAGGAGCTTAAAAAACAATTCCTTATCTTTAACTCTAAAAGTATCTGACCATATAAGCAAGTCTAGCTCACTAAGAGAATACGGAGATAGTAAAAGTTCTTTTCTATATTTTTCAAGTATTTTCAATGTATTGTAATGCTGTTTATCGTTTCTCCTAACCAAGGAAATGATAATGTCTGTTTCAATAAGCATTGTCTATTCCCCCTATTTCCTAACTATCTTTTTTATTTCCTCCTCGGCTCTTTTCCTGAAAATTTTAATGTCCTTCTCAATATCTCCTTCACTATCAACAACAAGTAATGTAAGTTCGTGAAGAGGATTTTTCACGGGTTCAAGTATAAGTTTGTTCTCTGCAATACGTAGTCTCACGAGGTCTTTAATTTTTAATTTACGTCTTATTTCTGATGGTATTGTTATTCTACCTTTTTTATCTATTTTTAGAAGAAGTTCCACCTCCCACACCAATTAGGTGTGCTACCCACTTTCTATATAAAGTTTTTACTTGTCTATAGGATTATATGCTGATTAGCTGGTAAAACCTTATTAATCCCTTTTTCTCTAAGTGTTGGTGGGCTTTTGGGTTCTAAGTCATTAGAGGATTGGATGAGAGAAAGAGTTAAGGTTGTAGATCATCCCTATGCTCAAGCGGTTTTAACTAAGCTTAGGGATAAGAGAACTGGTCAAATAGATTTCAGGAAAGGCTTAGTTAGGCTTGGTAGAGTTCTTGGCTTAGAGCTTGTAAAGGAGTTTGAGGTTAAGGAGGTTACTGTTGAAACTCCTTTAGGGCCGGCCAGGGGTGTTGCTATTCCGGGAATGGAGCATGTAGTCATAATAACTGTTTTACGTGCTGCAATGCCTTTAACTGAAGGGCTTATTAAAATATTTCCAGCTGCAAGGCAGGGTGTTGTTTCTGCTAGGAGGGTTGAGGAGAAAGGTATGAAACCCGGCTATGAGTTTGAAATAGAAGTTAGCTACGTAAAAATACCGGCTATTAAGCCTGAAGACACTGTTATAATAGCAGACCCTATGCTCGCAACAGGCTCAACTATGGTTTCAATTATGAATGAAGTTTTGAAGAGGGGAAGAGCAAAAAGGTACTTCATAGTTTCCGTAATATCTACGCCAGTAGGTATTGCTAAGGTGTTGGAGAAGTTTAGAGATGTAAATCTAAAAATATACACTGTAGCCATCGATGAAGTTATTAATGAAATGGGCTATATTGTTCCGGGACTAGGGGATGCTGGAGATAGGGCTTTCGGAGACTAGTCTACTCTTTCTCAACAATTCTCGAGTAAACAAGTAACCCCACATTCGCTAATGCAACTACGAGAGAGAAAGCGTGTATTGCAAAGCTTACATTAATAAACCTACTTATCACTGTCTTCTTAAGTTTAGGTTGTAAGCTATTAGCTACTTCGCTTATAACTTCCTTTAACATGGAGTACTTCTCAGTAATATCTGGGCTCCTAATGGGAGTATATAGCGTTACCCTAATGAAGAATTGTTTTTCAAAAACACCATAGCTTACAATAGTTGGAACTCTAATGTACGCCATGAGCATTCGTGCAGAACCTTTACTAGCTTCAATATATGTTACCAGCGATTTAACAGCATGTCCTTTTATCGTTTCTGTCCAATACCTATCTAAGCTATATCCTTGAAACGTTAAACATACGGGCCATCCATGGAATTGTGATGGATTATCTGATCCTTCAATATATGCATAAATTACTGTCTTCTTGTATCTTAAGGTAACACGTCTAACGATAGGTATGTTTAGAAGAACTTCTGTTCTTCTATCTCTTTTGTCGCTTAGTATTTCTATTGACGAGGAATTGAAAACATATTTTGTAATGTTTGCCGAAAGTTCTTCCACTGGAATTACTTTACCTTTAACTTCTATTGGAGTGTAGGGTATAGTTGATTCAAGTAGTTGAGGTGTGATAAAGGCTAATAAGACTAAAAGGATTAATGTAAAAACCAGGACTTCTCTACTTAGCTTACTTGTTATAGTAGGTGTTTTTGTTTCTTGAAATTCTCCTCTGGGAACTATTTTGAAGAGAATAGTCATAACAATAATTACCGCGACTACCGTCCATATGATTGATGGTGTTGTATGGAAAACTGCCATAGCAGTATCAAGCCCCCATACCCTACCACTTAGAATTATTAGGGTAATACGTGTAATGTTTCCTAGAAGTAAGAGGATAAGCAGGGAGATAGAGGATATTGTAGCTGCTAATACTTTCCTTCTTCTCGGTGCTTTAGCTGAATATATGTGGTCTAGTATTAAGGGTAATCCTATTACAAAACCTGTTAAGCTAACTACACCACTATATGCTGGCCATACTTCGAAAACTATTGTTTCTCCGTTAGGGCCTAATGTTTTAAGAATAACTGAGGTTCCGATAATTAGTTTGGCACTAGTTATTGCTGCTACTATTTCAGCTACTTTTCTGGAAAGTAATGCTGCCATATAGTCTAATACTACTCTGGGTATGGGGGTTATTAGTAGGCTTAAGAATATAACGCTTTTAATCTTAGCTAGGGTTTCGAAGTTCACTATTAATGCTGTAAAAGCCCAGAACATGAAAATTAGGGATAATGTTTGAAGTTCTAGAGTTAATTCTGAAGTCCACGATATCATGTAAAGATATGATGAAATAGAAATAAGTAGTAGAGAAAAAGCAATACTTTGCACACTTATTGCTAGCTTTATGTTTAATCCGCTAATTCTTCTTAAAGCTATGTACGCTACGATAATTGGTACCGCTAATAGGTAGGAGTATTCGTCAAGCGAAGCTAACTTTACTAGTCCCCTTATAGTGTTCCAGTAACTTAAAATCACGATAGATATAGCCCATGAAATGTACGTTACTATGAAAACTATGTTTCCTTGTCTACGTAGGCTCATGCTACTTTAACACCTAACGCTATTGGCTCTATCTTAGCTTTTTCGTAGAGAACCTTTGGCTTCAACTTTCTAGGTTCAACTACGCTATACCCTAATTCTTTAACATTATGCTCTAAGAGACCGTATATGTGTTTCTCTAAGACGTTTCCGTGAATAAACATTATGTTAGTCGGCGGTTGTTCTACGTTAATGACTTTTGAGAGGAACATGTATCCTATGTTTTCAACAACTTTGTCTTTTAAACTGCTAATTTCTATTTGGATTAGAGGTATTTTTCTCATAGCCTTGCTCTTTAATATTCCTGTTAAAGGTTTCTCGAGATTAGCTCTAATGCTCTCTCTTAGAATTGTTAATGGAGTTTCCTTAAGGAACTTCACCGTTTTCGATAGTGCCATGCTAATGTTTGACTTATAAATGTTTAAGTATGTTCTATTTTTATCGTATATTGTAACGTATACTGTTTGAGCAGGGCTTCTTAGGGTTTCATATATGAGTGTTGAAAGTAATGTGTAAACTATGTCATCTAGTTCGCTAAATGTTGTAGATGTTAGGTCGCAAAGAATTATTAATGTTCTACGTGGTTCTCTCTTGTAGTCCTTAACTACGAGTGTTTGTTTGCTAACGCTTTTCTTCCAGTGTATAGTTGAAATTTCATCTCCTGGAACATATGCTCTAACACCGTAATATTCTCCTTTACGTGCATGGCCAGTTACTGCTTTATGTTCAACTGGTAGTGTTGGTGTTTGTGTTTGAGCTAGTCTTGAAAGCAATATTAGAGCAGCTCTGAGGGCTAATTTGTATTGTGGTATTACTGTAACTTTCGATGTTAATTTTATTGTTCTTCTAGCTATGCCCGTACTATCAGCTATTATGGCTTTAAGCTTTAATGTTCCTTTGCCAACGTATTTTCCTAGAAGCTTAAGTTTTATCGTAAGTTTTCCATTTTTGTTTACAGTAGCTGTTCGCTTACTTAAGGCTATGTTGGCGTTTTCGCTTTCCACTTCTTTAACATGGAGTTTTATCTTAAATTTACTATTGTTTTCCACGATTAATTCGTAGGTATTTACATCGTTTCTTAAAACCCTTATAGTGTAGCTGTTGAAACTTAGTTTAACTTTAGCTAATTCCCTGTCAACTATTAGGAACTGTAGCAATGTGAGAGAATAGTATGCGATTAACGTGTAAAGTATTTCCATACTAAATAAGGTTAAGGGTATTATGGGAATGCCCATTAGAAGCATTATGTATGTTGTGTATCCGATTTTCATAACGCCCTTTAAAACATTCCTTTCCTTTAACACAAATTTTCCAGTGTTATCGGTGAGCAAGGGGAAATAAGGTATGGAGAATATGAAGCTGAAGAAACCATAGTTTGCTAAAAGTATAGGTATGGAAAAGTATAGGGTAAAATAGCATACAATGCTCAACTTAGCTACGTTCTTTAACATGGATAGTAACTGAAGAATGAGTAGGAATAGTAGTGCTGCGAAGCTTAGAAAGTTTAGAGGGTAAGCTAATATCGTCAGGAAAACAGTGTACATTAACGGTATAATATGTTTGGTTTTCACTTGCTCTCACCTAGCGTGTTAGCTTTCTTGAAATTAATGTAAAGAGTACTAGCAATGTTCCTACTAGGATTATGGGATTGAGTACGTAATTGCCGACGGCATACGCGAGCATGTCCTTTAACTGTTCATGTAGGCTTTTAGGAATGTGTGTTTGATCTAGGAAAACTTTTTTCTCACTAACGATGTTCCTCACGAATTCCAGGTTGTTTTCGAAATCTATCATAGAGTTTATCACAATACTTGGATCAGATATTACAATTAATGTTCCCTTACCAAACTTTATTGATACTGCTACGGGTAGAGGGCCTTTAGGTTCGCCTTTATCCCATATTTCATTATTATTTACATCCAAGTATGCGAAGGGGCTTGAAAGTGCCAGTATTTTCACACTTTCTAATCCATGTTCGCTTATCATGACTGCTGATGCGTGGTTTAAAACTATGTATTCATCTTTACCTGCAATTTTTGCTCTTGGAAACCTTTTATTCTTAAAGTTATCAAACGGGTCGTATAGTGGAGCATTGCTAGATATTATTATTGGTACTTTTAAATATTCTAGAACAGTGTTTCCTTTACCATAATCGTCCATAAGTATTAATGTTCCTCCTTGAAGTAGGTAATTTCTCAGAGCTTCCAATTCATCTACTGAATATTGCCTATAAGCTATTGTTATTACAGCTGTTTCTTCGGGATTCCTTATGGAGTATATGGTGTTGGCAAAGTTTTCTACTATTACTTCAGCTTTTAACTCTTCTTTTAACCTTGAGAAACCATTCCATCCGGGATTATGGATGCTGAAGTCTGTTACTGTAGGATACAACACTATGAGTATGAGTAATGTTAGTATGCTTATGAATATCGCATTTTTCTTCTTACTCACATTTTACCACCTTGCTATTTTCTCATAACATTTACGCGCCAATATTAGCTCCTCACTTGAAAAGTATGGTTTAAAGTAAAGAGATTTCTCAGCCAGAGAGGTTAATTTCTCAAATGCTTCGAAAACTTCTCTAGGTACCTTACTCTTTATTGATAGACAATATTCTCTCATAGTCTCATAAGGCTTAGGAGGGTGGATTTTCTTAGAAAGTAACTTAACAGCATCGATGTAAAGCTTTGTAACTTCTGTTTGAACTTTAAATTCGTACACTGTAGGTTTCTTTGCAAGTGCTTCTGTTTCTAGCTCTGGATAAAATGTCATAACTGGTTTTTCTGGGATCTTCTTTTTCATAATTCTCCTTCTTCTACGGAATAAAGCAGCAAGTTTTGCTGTTGAAAACGTAATTTCTCTTGGGGAAATAGCCATGTAGAATCCTAGTGTAAGTAATGCTATGGTTAACGGTATTAAGCTAACAATGTTTACTTTACTTCTCCTAGTGAGAAGAGGATGCCAAGGTTTTTCCGATTCAAAAATTATCTCTACATTTAATTCGTTAAATGTAAGAGTAAATTTCGGCTTTAGGCTAAGAGAAAATTCCCCATACGAATCCGGTATTAAAGTATGTTTTTCCCCATTAACTCTAATTACGACTGTTTCTCCCCATATTGGTGTCCCGTTTGAGTACATTAGCCTTCCTTTAATAACAATACTGGATAGTGGGTAGTAAACGATTCCTGGAATATTTACGTTTAGTTTTGAAGGAACATATGTTACCAGAATTCCGAGTCCTGCTGTAGCAGGTGCTAGGCGGTTTAAAGGTTCAACGTAGAACTTCAATATGTGGGTGCCTATACTGGTGTTTTCAGGTATTTTAAGAGTCACTATGGTCTCTTCAGAGTATACTGTAATATTTTCTAATGGAGTATTATCTAAGAATATTTTGACGTTCCTAGGACTATTTTCTGTAGGTGGAGGGTTTATGGTTAGCGTGTATTGCGACTTTAACCCTGGGTAAACTATTGTAGGGCCTTGCACAGTTGCATATGTTGGTTGGTATAGAACTCTTACTGTGGTTTGGTTGTAGCATAGTCTATAGAAACCTACATCATCGCCTATAGGCATGTAGTGGACAGCAATAAGTAAGCCTTTAGTTATAAGGTATTCATCGTATATGTATGGAACCCTATACTTGTAATTGACTACTCCCTCTTCATCCGTTTTAAGCTCTTTTCTAAGAAGAATACGGTCTCTAAATATTATGCTTAACAATATAGCTCTATAGGGGAGTGCTGTATTGTTTTCTGAAAGCAATTGAGCACTAATTGAAATGTAGTCTCCGACAAAAACAGTTTTAGGTTTAACATTCAATAGTATTTCCGTACCATGTACTCCCTTGATTTCTACTTTCTCATAGGGTATTCTTGCTCTTAAGTTACGTATTTCCTCGGCATACTTGTCTATTAGTTTTCTTAGACCATGGGTTAAGTAGAGTCCTATGGTTAAATGTAGTTGGTAAAAATTTCCAGCATATTCTTCTGGAACATATCTGCTTATTGCCGATACTAGTCTTTGCTTATACGTTATTAGGGTACCTAATGTTATGTTTGCTTTTGAAAGGTGGAAAGTAGCGTTATCCAGGGAGTAAAGTGCTCTCCTATATTCCATTAACAGAATGTAGTGTTTTGCTAAGTCTATGTAATATCGTGTATCGTTTAGGTTTTCATAGGTTTCACTTAGAAGTTTGTTAAACCTGTTAACTATGTATTCGAGTTCTTTGGGGGTTTTCAGTAAACCTGCTGGCTTAAGTGTTTCTGTTGAGGTTTTATAGTCCTCTAAGGTCATTGAGGATAGTGTGTAAATGTAAAATGTTAGAAGCGTTGTTACGTCTGTTTCTTCTTTAGCTCTTGAAGGGTCTTCGTGCGGCACCAGTTCTGTTTCTGCACTACATGGTGTTAGAATAGAAATAATGGTTACTATCAACAATACCAGCAATGTTATTGCTAGAGCTTTTCGCAGATAAGCAGACATCGCTATGGCCTCAGTATGCTTATGATTATTGTTGGTGCTATTATTTCCAGTATTCTAAAGGAGATTATTATTATAAAAATTGTTATCAGGATTTTCGAGATTACGCTTATTCCTTTCTCCACTTCTTTAGGTAGAGGCGAATATAACGCCAGAAGTATAAAGTATATAAGAATGAATACGGTTACGTAAACATCTACTCTTTTCTCTCCAACGAGAGTTAGCGTTACCAAGGCTATGAACATGCTTATTGCTAGTCTTGTAAGGAATTTTTCAATAAATACTGTTTCTGCCATGCTGTCCCTCTACTTAAACGTTAAAACGGAATCTTTTCCTTTAATTTTAAGACTTATGAAGTCTATTTTCTTACCCAATGTTTCAGCCAATACAACCCCTACCAGTGCCGTTGTGAACCCTACTTTACCTCTATATCCTTTACTAAAGTACTTCATTTTAGAAGCTACTACTATAATTGTGCTGTCGGGTTTTTCAGCTACTTTAACATTATCTGCTATGTTTAAGTGTTGGACAAGGATTTTGGATAGTATGTCTTCTACTTGCCCTATATTTTCAACTTTTGATACAGCTAGTTCCTTAATAAGCTTAGTGCATGGTGGTCTTAGTTTTAAGTAGGGTATGTTTCTTATTGTGATAACGAATCTTTCAGGCAGATCCTTAGTTTCCTTTACATGTAAGTGCTTAGCTAAAGGTATTATTATCGATGGTTTTCCATCCTTGTTCATGCTTGAAGGTAGAAATGAAGGTTTGGCATCTAGTATGTTTAGTTCCTCAAATATTCTTTCAATATTTTCTCTAAGATATTCAATTTCTTCCCTCATAGCTTTTATCGGGTGTTCGGGCATTTCCCATCCGATAGCGAACATTACTGCTCCAACCATAGCTAAGCCTACAAGGGCAGCTGTTAACTCGGGTGTATTTAGTAGTATGAATGATGTTATTGAACCTACGATACCTATGATCATAAGGTTTAAACCTATTACGGCATGTTTTATTAGCATCTTATATCACGTACCTTGA
>QMRV01000076.1 GCA_003649445.1 Thermoprotei archaeon
AAAGAATACTGGCAGCGATTCCTATGGAAGGAAGAGGAAATAATAGGGATAAAATGGGATATTAAAAGTTAAAACATAACTAACTTCATTTTTACATTAAAACTATGAGCTAAATTTCAAGTACTGAATCATTAATATCGAAGATAATGTTAGGTAGGTAAAACCAACTATTAATGGTAATGGTATTATAGGGAAAAGTATCTTAGAAAATAAGGTCTCATGTATATGTGCTCTACCACTAAATAGTAGCCCAGCACTTGTAACCTCACTATAAACCCCAGCTAACGATAGTACCTCTCTGCTCATAACCCTAAATATCCCTAAAAGAAGACCTAAATACATCATGTAAACAAGTGATGAGGAGAAGGGCAATTCAAATACTAGGCTATTCCCTTTTTCTCTTAGAGTAAGCGTTATTGAAACTATTGATGAAACAATAACGAAAAAGTTTGCAATATTAACTATAATGGTTAAGAATGAAATGGTATCTAGTACGTTTAGGAAAATTCTATTGTCAAATGCAATCACATAATACCAGCTAAGAGCAATAACACCATTTATAACTCCTGATACCTCATATGCAGGCAGTATCGTAGCTAAAAACGAGAGAAGCCCAGCTATTAACCCTACAAGAGACGTAGCCAATGTAAGCTTCTTAGACTTCTTCAAAAATAATTTTCTTTCTTTCAAAAACTTCTTCACCTCTAAATGCATATTCTAATTCAACATAAGCATAAGCAGATTTTTCTGTGACAGCATAAGACCATGTAGAGTAGGGTTTTATAATTATTGAGCCTAAGTTCTGAACCATAACGAGTTTAGGCTTACCAGTACTACTGTAATTTATGTACAATATTCTAACGGACACATTGAAAGGTATAGGGTTCAAGTTAGACACTTCAATAAGTGTTCTATTTAAACTAATTTCAAGTTTCCTCCATGTCAAAGGTATTGTATAATTACCTGTAAACCACCCATTCTCTAAGGAAGCATTAACCATGACGATTAGACGATTGGCTTCCTCTAGGTAAGCATATTGGTATACTTCTTCGGGAATACATAGGCTTAATGTATTATTTCTTACTTCCCAGCGAGCACAATAATACGTTTCATTTAATACGTAAACTACACACTTACTTACATCTATTATTCTAGTAAATCTGACATTGTATTTCACTAGTACTCCATGTTTTATTGGCATTATAGTTTTTAGTTCAACATTAGGTTTAGGAATGTAATACTTCACTGAGCCAGCTGGCAACGATGTAAGTAAAAGCGCTAAAACGTTAAGCAAAATAAATGCCGCGACAACGGTAGTTGTTAATCTAAGTACTTTTTCCTTCTTCTTCGCTATTCGAGGTTTCAGTATGAATGTAGTATATACTTTCCTGTAGCTTAAATAAATTAAAAGAGACAATACAGGTGTTAGCCATAAATAATTTGGCACTCTACCTATAACCTTATACATAACCATGCTTACAGGTACTGGAGGGTCTTCCAGAGGGTTAGCATCACCTTTAGTAATAACGAAGCCATTACTTATTTCTTGAACCCTATGCGCTACGCAGTAAATCGGTGTTAAACACCATACAACAACATCTCCTTTACTGAAGGGTTCTCTAACAGCTAAAACAATATCACCAGGATGTAATGCAGGAAGCATAGATTTTCCCGAAACTATAAACAAGAATACAGGTAGAGGAATTACCCTACCTAGACCCGCTATAATCAAGAGTAAAACAAGTATAGCGTAAACTGTAGCTTGCATGTATTTCTTTTTATTTTTCAATTAACTCCCCTAAATCTGATAAGAGGTTTTCAAGTCTAACTTTATGTACGGGTATTCTTTTATGGAACTTCACATTTACATTCTCCTCTCTACCATTTTCCGGATCATGAATAAATAATGTTAATGGGTACTCTGCTACCACACCTCCGGTTTTAAATCTAAACTTAAAGCTTAAAGTTCCAGAACTAGCAGGTTCCACTGAGGTATCTATTTTAAAATAAAGAGAACTATACCCTGGCGGCGGCTGTGTAAACGGTATCTCAGATGTTTCACTCACTATTACCTTTGAATCCCTAATTACTATACGCGATGTTTCACTTCCTTCAAATGAAGTAAGCCATACTGTAGCATTTATTTTACCTGAAAACGACGTTTCCTCTACAATGAGTTTACCTCTATAGTTGTTTCCATCACTAATGCATAAAAGCCAATTACCACTATATACAGGGTTTGTTGTTTGAGCAACTAGCTCAACTTTATCGTAATAAATGTAATATGTTTGTGGGAAGATTATAGTGTTAAACAGCATTACCCCGGCTATTAGACCGTAAATTTTTCCGGGTTTAACAACTGATGGGTCTATGTTAAAAACAGCTTCAGACCACATGTTTTCATCGCACCTAAGGGCATCTAAAAATACCCATAAACCGTCTTCCCAATCATAGAGGCCGCCTATAATGAAGCACCTAGAAGAAGGTCTAGACAGGTAATAGTAGGTTATTTTCTCCGTTAGTGTGGATAGCGGTATTGAGGGTATAGTTATGTTTTGAAACAATACAGTGATATCACCATTAAACCCAGGGATTGTACCATAGACCTCAATAACGCCTAATGCTCCTTGATAATTTGGCAACCAATAAGCATTGGTAAGATACATTCCAGGTACAAAGTGCCATCCATCAGGCCCCGTGTAGAAGTCACTGTTAAAAGCCAATTCTAGGTTTGTAGTTAGAGCTTTAATAGTAATAGAAGCTGATGTTCTATTAGCACCTATGAGCACAGTAACCTGGTTTTCTTGAGGATCATTAAGCCAAACAGGTGGAGCTATGGGATTTAAAGAAGCTAACGTAGGTATATAAGCATAAACCGAAGCATATGTTGGAATTATGTAAGATAGTAAGATAATTAGGAATACCGAGGAAAAAATAGCAATTAATGTTCTATTCGTACCCTTTAATATCATAGTTTAAACCTAAGGTGCTGATTCTACATTTTGTGGACTATAAATTACCTCAAACCCTATGGTTTCACTACTAGGTAGCGATGTTTCCTCCTCAATGTAGAATTTAAGGTCGAATCTTAGATAGTCCTCAGCGTTTAACACTGCAATCCAGTCGGTTGTTCCTGTAGTTGTTAAGTCGACTGTATCTATGAGCGTGCCTGTGGAGTCGTATATTCTTAGTGTTGCTGTAGAAGCACCTTCCAATTCGGCTGGGTCATTTACCCTTATCGCCACATAATATGATTTCTCGCTATCCTGGTTTTGAAGTCTTAAAACATCCTTATAGTATGTTGTCTGATATGTTGGATGCACAGTTATCGATGCCGATGTACCGTTTGCACCTAGGGTAACAACTATAGTGTTTCCATCACCTAAATCAGGTTTTCCAGCATTACTTCCAGCTGCAAAAACTACCGGCTGAACACCGGTAACAGTTACCGCTACAGGATAGTATGTAAATACCGCGGCATTTACTAACAGTAATGCCAACGTCGCTGCTATTACTAACGATATTTTAATTTTCATTCTCCTATTCATAATTTAACCCACCCAATTTTGATATTATAATACTATGACTTTTATTTATTAATTTTCCCAGTAATAAAGGTAAAAGTCTATTATATTAGAAACAAGGAGTAGCATGTAAATGCTTGTAGTACTAAAGCTTAAAACTTGAAAACCATATTATAGTTTTTGAAGTGAAAAATACATGGTTGCTAAGGTAAGATACGGTGTTAGCGAAATAGTTGCATCAATGCTTCTCCTACTAATAATAGTTTCAATAGGTACCGCTCTCTACCTTTACCTGTACTATAGGACAACATTTCACCAGCAAAGAACAGAACAGCAAATACTTGAAGAAGAAATTAAAGCTAAGGAACAAGTAGCTATCCTTCTAGCGGTAGGGTCTTCTAAAACTGATAGAGTGAAAGTAGTTTTAGCCATAGGCCCTAACCCTGCAAGAATATATGCAGTATATGTGAATAACACCTTGGCTGTAAACTACAATCCACCACAAAACTATAAGCCATTAGAAATAGTGGAATTAGAAATACCAAGTCCCATAACCTTACAGCCTAACTCCGTAATACTTGTTAGAGTAGTTTATGGTGGAGGATATGTTGAAGCTTGGGGTGAAGTTGCGTAAAGCAGTAGGATCAATAATAGCGATACTCTTCATAATAGGCGCAATAATAATAGCATTTACAATAATAGAGTACAATATCATAAGTCAAGGAAGGCTAAGAGAAATTCAGGAGAAACAAGCAGAAGCAGAGAGGGAAAGCATCATCATAGCGAAATCTGTAACAAGTTATTGGAAATATACCTCAGGTCTTCTAACAATAATAGTAAAGAACCATTACAATGAACCAATAATTATCCACGGTGTGGTAGTTATTTTTAGCGACAAATCATATAGCATTCTTAGCGGTAATAGCTTTGGTTTTCCGATAACTGTGAGAATAGGCGAAGAGAAAACTCTAGGCCCATTTACTGTACCTAAAGAGCCCTCCAGTGTTATTCTTGCTTTGACTACACACTCTATAGTAGCTAAGACAGTATCTTCAAAATATATAGAGCTAAATGTTACAGCAGGAATACCGTACGAAATAGAGTATTTGCCTAGTTTTATGATTAACTACACTAAAACTACTTTAGGTCAAAACATTAAGGAAGATAATACATCTATTTCAAGTATTCAGATAATACCTCCATCTCAATGGTTAAGCGGCAACGCTAGCTTCATACTAAATGATGATAACGCGTATTACAGGGTTCTAGCTGGTACTGATATAGGCCTTTTAAGATATAGGATTCCTATTACCATTTTAAATAGTCTAGATGCTGAGTTAACGGATTACCAGGTAAAAATAGTTTTAGATGATACATTTGCTTGGAATCACGTTAACCCTGATGGTTCCGATATTAGGTTCGTTAACCCTAGCGGTAAGTTCATACCATTCTACATCGCGTATTGGGATTATGGTAAATTAGCTGTCATATGGGTTAAAGTACCTTCAATACCTGCACGATCATCAACAACAATATACATGCTTTACGGAAACCCGGATATAGAACCTTTAACTTATAATTTAGGCGATGTTTTTGAGTTCATGGAGGTAAGAAAAGTAACTGTACCTAGGCAAACGTATGCTGGGGAATGGTTCTGGTTTAACTTCTTAAACGAGTTTAAAGAACCGCCGATAGTTATTGCTGAACCTGACTTAACGTTTAACGAAAAACAGGAGTTAAGATGGAGGCTTAAGGGTATAAATAGTACAGGGTTTTACATTAGGCAGCAAGAGCCATCAAATAGGGACGATAAACATTTAAGTGAGGACGTAACGTACGTAGCTGTACCCAAAGGAAGCTGGCTTATTATTTATAACCTAACATCAGGTGAAGGTGTAAGGATAGAAGCAGGAAAATTCCAGACAGATAAATGGTTGGCTGGAGACTATTCAACGGTATATGATAAATGGAATCCAGTAAATTATTATTACCCATTTACAACCGCACCCATAGTCTTTTCTCAAATACAAAACTTCACATATACAGGTTTTGCACATATTAGGATAAAAGATGTAGAAACTACAAGTTTTCAAACTTCACCCGAGCCTGAGGGTAGTGTTCTTACTCCTCCATCAACTCTTGTAACTGTGGGTTGGGTTGCTGTTGAGAAGCACGTCATTCCAGGTTTTTCGGAAGCAAGAATAGGCATTTCAGCAAATAATAAATGGGGAATAATAACCTTTCAACAGACATTCCCATCTCCACCTTACGTTGTAGCTTGGATGCAAACATATAATGATCCAGACTCAGCTGGTGTAAGAGGTGATGCATTAACCAAAACAAGTTTACGTGTTAAAGTTGAAGAGGACAAAACGTCCGATGGGGAAAAACGACACTCATCTGAAGACATAGGTTATTTTGCGTTAAACTCAGAATATATAGAAGCTAATGGCAATAAGTTGTATCTTAGAAAATATGCTTATCCTGAACCTCAGGTTTCCATAGGTTCCGAGGAGGATAATGAAGATTTTTACAGTATAGTAGAAGTAGTTTTCAAATACTATGGGGAACCGTTAAATACCAGGTTATTTCTACAATACCTTGTTGAAGGAAGTGCCGATTGCTACGTTAAAGTTAGTGCCTACAACTATGTTCAAGGAACATGGGATGTTCTAATAAGTAAAATATATGGTTTAGAAGGAATCGAAGACAATATCGAACTAAGTTTAGATGTTAAGAAATTTGTTAATAAAACAGGTTTGGAGTCTAAAATAAGGCTAACAACAATATCTCATATAGTAGACCATGTCCAATCCATAGACATGGCCAAATTAAGTTACTTGACCCCTAAAAACGTCACTGTATTCATAGGTTCTGGAAGTAGCTTCTACGGGTTCGACATCGCTACCGATGCTCCATTAGAACTGTCTTCGCCTCCATTTAGTTTCAACGGTGATGAGGCTTTAACGTATGATGAGGATAGAGGATGGGTTTGGGTTCTTGATGGTAATCAGCTTTACGTGTACTTTACAAGTAATGATTCTTGGAAACTTTACAGCTCTACTTCTGTAACTTTAGGTTTAGGCGGTTCAATACATTACTTTGGAAATAGAATATACGTTATAGCTGGAGGCAATACTAGAAACTTCTGTTACATAGACATAAACAATCCAAGCACATGCATGCCTTTGGCAAATATTCCTGAAGAAGTAAGTGCTTTTAGTGTTTCGGAAATAGTTAAGGGGAGAAGAGAAATATACTTGGTTGTTTCAGGTTCCGGGAGCATATATGCTTACAGTATAGACACTGATACATGGTCCAGCATTTTAGATATTGCACCTAATAAGTACCTTGTAGGATTAACTTACGATAGTGATAGAAACTACTTATGGGCTATAGGTAAAGGAGGAGGGTTACACTACTTTGCACTATCAACTATGAAATGGTACCCATCAGAAACACAAATACCGTACGCACCACAAGGAGAAGGAAATAGATTAGAATACTATAATAACAAACTGTACCATGTTAGAAACGACAACACTAGAGAACTTTGGATCATATATGTTGAAAGTTAAGAGTTTCGTATTGGAAGGTAAAGAGAAGTTAGTGAAAATACTTTACACAACTAAGAAGTGTAAGGAAGTATACTAATATTCTCATGCTTTTAACGCATGCCCTAAGTTTCTTAAAACTCTTTCAAAAAACTTATTGAAATCAGTGCTAATAGTGGGAACGTTTAAATCTAGTCTTAAAGGTGTTACTGCGATGTTTTTCTCAACGAGAACAACATAAACATCTGTTCCCGGTTCAGGTTCTTTAGGGTGGCCATAGAGCCAATAGTATTCTCTACCTCTAGGATCAACTCTTCTCTCAACATACTCGGTAAATCTTAGCTTAGCTACCTTGGCAACCTTAATTTCAATGCTCTTCCTTACTTTAGTGGGGAAATTAACGTTAATTACATCAACACCTTTAGGGAATCCATACTCTATAATCTCCTTAACAAAAACCCTAACCATTCGCTTAATTAGTTCTTGGAGCTCGAAATTGATTTCCAGCTCTTCCGCTGATTCTACAGCTACAGAAAATGCTATGGCAGGTATGCCTTCTAGAGCTGCTTGAGCTGCTGCACCAACAGTTCCTGATGAAAGAATCACTTGAACACTGGTATTATCACCTATGTTTACACCTGAGACTACTAGGTCAATTTTCTTAGCTATAACGTGTAAAGCTAGATGTATTATGTCGCTTGGAGTACCGTTAACAGCATAAACCACCATATCATCTAATATTAACTTAGTAATTCTAAGAGGCTTATGTAAAGTCAACCCTAAGCCACTGGCGCTCTTAGGAACTTCGGGAGCAACAACAAAAACTTTACCTAAATCCTTAACAGCATCATAGAGTAGTCTAAGACCAGGACTGTAAACTCCATCATCATTAGTTACTAGTATAGTTTTCCCTTTCACTATATTCACCTGCAAATGATTTGCTTTCCAAAGGATAACGTAGTGGAAGTATATATCCTTTATCTTAAGCATCTCATAGCTTACATTAATGAGAATAAGGAAAATAAGAAGAGGTTCTATCCTTAAAATAAAAAGAGAATCTGGAATCGTGAAAAAATATTAGCTTAATAATTCAGCTATTATCCTAGTGTAGATTTTAGCTATCTTCACCATGTCATCTATTTTAATGTGTTCGTCTGCCATGTGGGCTGTTGACGGAATACCAGGCCCATAGGTTATTGCTTGTACTCCTTTTTCCTGGAAATATCTTGTGTCAAGTCCTCCTATACAAACTGTTGTTGCTGGTTTATAGCCTAGAACTTCCTCCGCTGATTTAACTGCTGTTCTTACGAGTTCCGTTGTTGGCTCAGACACTGTTGCGTTAAATTTTGACATTACCTTAACGTTTACTTTTAAGTCCGGGATCTCTTTCGCAGCGTTATTTATGAATTCTACTATTTCTTTTGCTGCTTCATCAGCCGATTCTTCAGGTATTGTTCTTCTATCTATGCTGAATGAGAAGTATCCTGGAACAATGTTTACTTTAGCTCCTCCCTTAACTTCTCCTCCAATATTTATTGTTGCTTTTGCTCCTCTAGGGTCTCCGTAGTCG
>QMRV01000077.1 GCA_003649445.1 Thermoprotei archaeon
GTCGATGCAATCACAGACTTTTACTCCAAGGGGGCTGGGGAAGTAGACTTCGTAGAAGCTGATTTTGCCCGAGATTTTCCTTACTTCGAGGACTCGAATAAAGCCCTTTTCAATTAACCTAGACTTCGCTTTAATAAAGTCTTTTTGCCGCGGAAAATGGTTTTCAGTAAAATATTCTACGAGGATCTTGTAGAAGACTTCTTTCTCGAGGCGCGTAAGCCTCTCCCACTTCCTTAAAGCCTGCTCTCGGCTAATTTTCCGCAAGTTCTCCAGCCCTAAGCCTATTCTAGGAGCCCCCTGTATCACAGGAAGCTTCGGTTTCTGCGCTTCATCAGACTCTAGTTCCCTGAGCTTTTCTTCAAGGCGATTAGTTTCAGCGTCCAGTCTCTTCAACTTGTATTCGATAATGTCGAGTGCTTCGAGTACTGTTAGCTTCGATGAGTATTTTAGTGGAGCATAGCGCTCAACAATCTCAAGTACTTTTCTACGAACCTCTTCTAGCTCTTTCTTTAAGAGCTTGTTTTCCTCTAGGAGGCTTTGATAGAGTTCTTCGAGTTGCTTAGCGTATAGTTTAGCCTGTTCTGCTTCCTCAGTTTTCTTCCGCCAAAACATTTTAGCTTAGGAAGTTTTCGTCTGGTATGCTCTTCAGTACTCTGATTGCGCCGTAGTCTTTAAGCTTCCTCAGTATACGCTGTAGTTCACTGCTTTCTTTCTTGAAGACACCTAGCCAGCCGAGCTTACCTGTTTTTACTCTAAGCTCTACGACATCACCTAAGTCAATAACTTGGTACAACACATACCTAGCGTACCTAACACACTCCTCAATATCCTCCCACTTTTCAACAACAAACACCACTCAAGCTCACCAAGAAACAGCACGCATATATATTTCAGCACTTCGCGATATCCCTAGTCGCTTAGAAAAATTCGGCGCTTATTGAATAGACGGCTCACAACGATACAAATACACTTAGTTGCGCATTTAACTGCACAGTGCTTTGAAGAAACATTGAAAAATTTAGCTATTAAATAGAAAGATGGAGATGGACTTGCCGCTCGTAATGGTATGGCTGTGCTCGCTCGATCTAGGTAAGCTCTTGAACTTGAAAAGGGCTGTCGAGAAGATACTGACATCAGGTTTAGCAGAAGCCGCTCTCCTTTATGATAGCTCAGGTAAGCCGCATATGAAGCCGGAGTCAGTAGAGTCTCAAAGAAGCGGCGTGCTTAGGTTGATGAGCAGGGAGGATATGAGGTTGTTCCTTGAAGAGTACAGGAAAAGGTGCCGCTTTGCTAGGCTAAAGCTTCGGGGGTTTAAAGTGACACTTCCCGAGATAGAGATCAAGAAGACGTTGAACGTAGATGTCTACTTAATGCTTCACAGAACAGGATTCGCTGTACTTAGCTTTTGGCTCTACCTAGATAGAATTCCCTCATTGGAGAAGCTGATAAAGCTAGAGAATCCCTTCCGCCCCATCTATGTTAGAGGATTGTGGAGCGGGCTCATAGAGCACCTTAAGATCAATAGAGTCATAAAGGAAGAAAATAGAGAGGTCGAAGCGCTAGGTAAAGGTTTTTTTGTCTTAACAATAGAAAAAATACGGAACATTTACTGGTCCTTCATATTCTCTAAGCTACAGAACGGTCAATCGCCAAGAAGTCTAGAGGCCAAAGTTAGATACCCTTTCTTGGGCATTTACAGAGTCGTTGCATTAATAGGTATAGAAGGCCTGTTAGAACATTACGTGAAAGAGCATGAGAAAGTGCTTCATGGAATAATATCGATGGAGGATTTCTGGGACTCTGTTCGAAAGCCGTGGATCGAAGAGTCTCTAAGTGTGAACCTTGCGTGGCGAGAAGGGTGGGGCGTATACATAGGTAGCGCCGGAGCACTAATGATAATCACTAAGGAGGCGATGGAGCTGATCAGAGACTTGCTGAGAGCGAAACTTGAGCACGAAATCCCACATATTGTTTTGGGATGGAGCGAGCGTGGCCCATTTGCGGCTACACTTGACAGAAAGAAAGTTTCCGAGAAGCTCGTAGAGCGTGTTTGGAAAGATCAGCAGATCTCGATAATCTTAGATCTTTTTGTAGTTGTAGAGCTTTTATGCCTTCAGAGTATCATGCTAAGGGCATATGAGTACATTTTGAGCGAAAAAATGCCTAAAAGTATAAGGAGGCTCGCCCAAGTTAAGAGGGAACTACTGGAGGTTATAGAGGAGGTTCTAAATGTCAGAGTGTGGCAACCTAGAACAGCCGCTGTATGGGTTGAGCACGGCAAGAAGGTCATAGGGATTGATGTCCTTTATAGCTCGGTTAAGGAGAAGCTTAGCATTCTAGAGAGCAGACTTAGAACCCTCTACGACCACGCGCTTAACACCTTAATGCTGGCTCTAACACTATTCCTAGGCATTCCACAGGTTATAGAGCTTCTACTCCGCTTTGGCATCTCCTCTGTGGTCTGGCTCAGCCTAGTCGTAGTAATCTTCGTAATGATGGTTATCGCTATCGCATATTACGCAAAAATACTGTAGCACAGTGTAATACAATTACAGTCATGATATAAAGCATAAATTCACTAAAAGACTGTGATGCTGAAGAGGCGGTTAAAACAGGGAAAGTCTTGTGGACTGCCTATGGGAACCGTGATTACAGCAAAAGGATTTTGAGAACTAACTCCTGTGCGAGCCTCGTGATTTTTGTCTGCTGTTCTTTCCTCTTTCTCTTGAGTGATAGAGTAGTGCCCGGTATAGCGCGAATATTATTGTGATAAACGCGACTATTATCTGGGCTCAAGTGTTCAGAACTCTTTAAGTAAAATATTGTAGTGTAGATGAGAGTTTTTCAAAACCTAGGACATATCGCTACTTGTGACTTTGAACTAAGTTGTTTATTTCTTGGTCTGTTGGTGGTTTTGTTTCTATGTAGTCCCATTTGATTAAGACTGGTTCTGTTTCTGTGAGGTTTGTTGTACGCATTTTTCTTACTATGCTCCATCCTACTGGCAGTCTTGTTAGGAAGCGTTTGACTTCACGGTGGTCTAGTCTAGAGTCTCTTGCAAGCATTTCAGTTGTCATTGTTACGTCTGGCTTGTCTCTAGTCTCAGATACTAGCTTAAAGACCGCTAAGAAGCCGCAGTTTTTCCGGACACCGTCTCCCAGTATTGAGGGGTACTGTGCTATCATTACAAGGTACTGGTTATATCCTGCGCTTTCACTAGCTATTCTATCAAAAATATTTTCAGTAATATTAAGCATACCCGCTATTTGTGAACGCTTAATGTCGAAAGCTATTTGATGAGCTTCCTCAAGTACTATTAGCTCCGGTATACTTGAGGCTCCGTTGAATTTTCTGTAGAGGAAGCAGGCTATAGCTAGTAGTCCTAGCAGGAAGGGTTTATGGATGTCTGCTAGTTCTCCTGCCTCAATAACAGTTACACCCTTTTCTTCTAGTAGTTCGCCTATGTCGATGCTTTCTTGGCTGCAGAAAAGTTTCTTGAATTTTCCTCTAGTATAGAACTTCAGTCTATCCAATGTCTTCTGATATATGTCTAGTACATCGAATGGTGTGCGCCTATCTCTGCGCAGTTCATCGAGCTCTCTGCCCACTGCCTCGTATAGTTCTAGTAGAGTAGGCGGCTGTGCTGACGGATCATCGTATAGTCCGTGTGCTTCGTAGAGTTCGTCTAGCTTGCTCCATATCAGGGAGTAGCTTCTGGGTCCGAGTCCGTAGGTTACGGAGAACCATAGTGTAGCTATGTCTCTCCATGTCTCGACATCTACTCCTCGCGGAGGCTTGAGTGGATTAAATTTCAGCGGATAGAATTTATCTGAGTATAGTGTGTAGAAGCGGCAGGGCTTGCAGAGTACTAGTAGTCTTCTCCAGTCCTTTTTCCAGTCGAGTACAAGTGCTCTCGCACCAATACTGTTTACTAGCCTAGACACGAAGACTAGAGCCGCGT
Organism: Thermoprotei archaeon; assembly: GCA_003649445.1. The sequence continues at coordinate 3,962 of QMRV01000077.1, forward strand.
TTGTTTTACCCGACCTAGTTATACCTAAAAACAGCGCGTGCAGTAGTTCTTTTCGATCTATGCCATATCTTATTGAGATCAGCTGTCCTGTTTCATGGCTTAGTACGTAGCCGAATTCTACGTCGTAGCTTCTCGGAGGAGGAGTGCGGAACTCCGGTATGTTTTCTACAATATTTTCTAGTCCGGGAGCTTCTAGCCTAGGAGGATGCGTCAGAGAAGCCAGCTCTGTGCAAGTATAGATGTTGATGTAGCGGTACGGCTCTAGAGCAAAGCCTCCTTTCCTCAAATCAAAGCTGAATGTTCTAGCACACTGCAGTAGCCTGTAGTCTGCATCAACTACTCTGAGAGGATGCGGAATCAGTTTTGTTGGAGCATAGGCTCCTATCAGCAGGGCTTTAGCAGCAAGCACGGTTGTTTCATCAGGTGCCGCTAGTACTGCTTGGACGTAGAAGCCTCCCTGAGAAACCATTTCGCTGTACCTCTGGCTCTCCAGCACTAGTAGCTGGTAGGCTGTTTTCCTGACTTCATCCGAGCGTATCCGTGAGTAAGAGTAGTAGATTGAAGGCCATATTCCGGCGACAACTGACTCTGCTTCGCTGTGCGCGAGTCCTCTCGACTCTGCCTCAGATACTACTTCACTAGAAGCCTCTGTTTCACTGTACTGCCTAGAGCGAGAAACCGTATCCGAGGACCCCCTAGTGTAGCCTTCAGTAACCATAGTAGAGTCTGTTACCGTCTTCCCTCTGCTCACGCTAGTAAAGTGGCTGCGGGCTACTGTGTGTGATCGGCTCCATCCCTTTGTCTCCGAGCTACTTGAGGTATGGGATACTGTTGTGCCAGATGTAGTGGAGACTTGTTTGTAGTCGCTGGAGTACCATGTAACTGAAGGCGCTAGCGGAGTAGTCTTGGTGGCTGGAGGCAGAGACTTCGAGACAAGTACTGGTTCTCCGCTTTTAGTGGCTATTTCAATGTTCTTGACATCTGTTTTCAGCTCTTCTCTCCTCTCGTAGCCTCTTTCTCCTCCTTCGTAGTAGCCGTAGGCGGGAACAGTTATTTTAACGCCTGTAGCCAGAACGTTTCCGCTGAACTTCGGGTTTCCTTTGAATCCTACTCCGCCTGCTTTCTCGTGGTATCCTTCCCATACGCCGATTGTCCGCTCGCCGCTCTGACTTACTTTATAGCTGTGTGGAACTAAGTACTCTTTTGCTTCTCCTAGCGGAGTAGTTTTTGTTGGAGCTGGCTTAGAGTATATTTTGCCCTCTACTCTAGTGACTGAAGAAGAGCTTGAAGTAGAGTGTGTTACAGAAGACCCATGCGTCTTCGAGGCGAACACTGATTTAGTGAAGCTTTCTGTAGTAGAAGACCCTTTTGTAATAGTTGTCGAAGTACTGGTGCTGTGTCCGCGTGAAACTGCTTTACTAGAAGCTTCTGAAACTGTGTGCGCCTGTCCCTCGCTGACTCCCCTGCTTACGCTTCTACTGCTTTCGCTTCCTTTGCTCTCCGACCCTGCTATTGACTCAGATAGTCCTTTAGTGAGAGTAAAGCCGACTGGTATTGATAGCCCGAAGCCTATACTAATGTTCTCCTGGTAGTCGCTGTACTTTGAAGCCAGCTCGAGTACTCGGCGAAACATGGCTACAAGCTTTACGGGCTCTACTGGCTCAGCTAAAACAATGTAAACGAATTCTCTGTCTAATAGTCCTCGCACAAGCTCCTCGATCATCTCAATTATCTTTACGCCTACACGAAAGCCTAATTCACGTGGACTAACCGCGTAGCTGTCTCGCGGCTCAGGAACCCCGAGTATAGCTAAACCGTGTTTACTCTGCATTAATCGGAGAATTTCGTAGACTTCTTCTCTAGACAAAAAACGGTATTCTGCTTGCCGGTAGCTTCCACTAAGAGAAGCGAGCAGTGCCTCAAAACACTCTTTAGAAAGCTTTACTGCTTCTCCTTCAGTCAGCGACGTGACTGCAATGCCGTAGCACCATATTAAGCCGAGGCGCCTAGAATTACACGCCAGCAAAACGAGGCGAGCTTCCGGCAAAACTCTAGTCGAGCCAACAAAATCTCTATGAATCTCTAGAGCAGTCTCTATTTGCGCATATTCACGCGGATTACGACAAAGCCTAACAAGCCTAACAACACGAAAATACTGAACACCACCATACTCAAGCACATACTCCAAATAATCCAAAACACCGTCGTGTACCTTAACCCTAATATCGACTACTTTCACACAATACATTTTCTTAAAAATACTCAGAGCTTTCTCTTCGAGTAAATACTTATTTCTTTTAGTCTTACTGTAAATGTAGTTAGAATAGTTGGCGGACGGTAATTGTCTCATAAAATTGAGACTAGATTGGGGGGTAGAAGAATATGAGAACATATGATGATTTAGAAGGTTTTATTGATTATACGAGTGAGAAAGAGTGGGAAAATTATATTAGGAGTACTGTAATTCCATTATGGAAGTATTCATGGTTGCTCAAAGAGTTTTTTGAAGAACTGAAAAGAGAATTTGACAACTTACCCTTAAGTGAAGTAAAGAAAGAAGATTTGCCTTTACTCCTAGGAGGTGTAAAGCTTTTAAGTGAAGAAATATATTCTCGAAATAGTTTAGCTAAATTCTACTGTAGGTTCTTTGGTTTAAGAATAAAGGATTTAAAATCTTGGATAATCCAGCAACAGTATGGAGAGAATTTAGTAGAGACTACTGTTGAAGTTGTAGAAACAGGTTTCATTGAATTCGTTAAAGAGGTTTTCGATATTCTCGACTACGCTCTTCAAAAACAGACTTTAGTTCTTGATTATGAAGAACCTCAGCTTAACTATGAAGAACTTAAAAGAAATCCGGGTAAAGTTAAAGAATTGATTAAAAACTGGTATCAAGCACTATTGAACATTACTCTGAACTATAATTATGGAACATTTTTCCTTTGTTCTATAAATCAAGTAACCTACAAGTTCATGAAAGCTGCTTACCCCAGAATAGACCAAATTCTCGATTTTCTCAAAAACGAATTCGGCTTAACGGAACTAGACTGGAATAATCCCATTAACCCAGAAACCCAAACATACAAAGACTATACAATCTACTGCTTTCCTGAATACAATCCTAGAAAACCCGGTAAATCCTTTGGAGGAGCAATCTGTAGACTCAATGAAATTATATGGATTAACTTTTCTTACTCAATGAGTACTAAAGAAGCTTTGAGTATGCTTTTCAATAAAGTACCAGATCTCAAAAAAGAATATGAGGAAAGAATCATATCAAAACTTCCTGAAAAATATTACTCAACAATCTACTTTAGAGGTATTATAGCTTCAGAAAGTCTTTCAGGAATAGAGGTAAGCAGAAAAACTCTTATGGAGATGCTAGATGAAAATATGCCATGGCTTTTCACAAATTTAATAAAAATACACAGTGTATATGAAAATGGTTTCAGATTTACTTGTATTGGGTGAGGAAAATGGAGAGTTATGATGAAATTATAGGATTTAATTATGTTGATGAAAATGAGTGGATAAATTGGATTAGAGAAAAGCTTCTGCCTTTATATAAGCAGCTTTCTATTATCTTGAAACTAAGAGAATATTTAGAGAATATTCTTAAAACAAATTTCAAAGACGCTCTAAGTAAACAATCTATTAAGGAAATACTATTGGGTGGCGTGACAGAAGAAGGAGAATATAGTGCTAATAGTCTCGCTAAACTTTATAAAGATGCACTAGGAGTCTCAATTAATCCTAAAGAGTGGATTGCTTACTGTAAAGCTGGATTAGATCCTGCAGAAAATGGCATTAAATGCATGTTTGAGGATACATTTTTCCTAGCATTTGTGAATGAAATAAAGGAATTAGTTGAAAGAGTTCTTTTTAGAGTTGGAATAGAGCCTCAGACAATAGAAGATAGAGAAATTGAAGAAATAGTCGATTTTCCTGAAAAACTTTTAGAAATAATTAGAGAGCTTTACAAATCTATAGTAAGTATTTCTGCTAACCATGACTACCACATGTTTTTTATACTAAACACACGCTGTATACCAAGGTTCTTTATCGAGAAAGCCTACCCTAAATTAAGGGAAAATTTTGAAAAAGTCTCAAAAATACTTGAATTAGAAGAAAAATTTGTTCCAAATGTTAGCGATGAAAAAATTAGAATTAATTATACATTAATTGGACATAAAGAAAACGGCTTAGCCTCTATTCTTTTCGAGCTAAATGAGAAAATATGGGGAAAAATACCACAAGTCAAAATATTTGAAAACGTAGGTATAATTGTTCGAGACTTAAAAACCGAATACTACAACAACGCTAAGCAAGCACTCGAAAAAATAGGATGGAAAAAACCAGATTATATTCGATTAAGTGATCCTCCAGGAACTAAGCATGTCAGAGGATACTCGGGTCCCTGGTACTATACCTATTATATTGAAGGTATAATGATA
>QMRV01000078.1 GCA_003649445.1 Thermoprotei archaeon
CCTCTCCCCCGCCTTATAAATACTAGTTATACTCAGTGGTGAGACGCTTATGCACTGGAGCCATAAAGCCGCTATCGTGTTACTGATAATAGCTTTAGTGCTTGCACTAAACCACTACGGAGTATTCAAAACATTATTAAAGCAGTTCAAAGCAGAAAAAATAAATGAAGAAAAATATGTATGGGTAGACGCAAAAGAATACTTTGAAAAAACGGTATTTGAATTAAATTGTACTACAGAGTGGTTCGAATTGAAGAAAAAGATTCCGCTGCCATGCATTATAGTCTTGAACTTCTCTAATGTAAAATATTACTGGGAGCATGGCTCAGTTAGTATTGACCTTATTTTCGATAAAACCTGGAAAGGAAAAATAGAGACAGAAGAAGGAGAGGAAGAAGTCGAGTTTATCGGAATACATTACACAACATTTGGTGGAAGGAGTGTCTGCCAGTATGGAAAATATTACTTAGAAGCAAGAGGCCTTTCAGTAGATGGTATAGTTGTACTAAATTTGTCTAAAGAAGTAGCGAAGGCAAATATAGTTAAGATATATTTAAGCGCTGATATGAGTTACGTTAAACTCAAAATAATTAAAATAGGTTTCCCGAAGCAATAAATAGTTTTAGTAGCGACTTTCTGTCTGCTGGTTTTTAAACTCGGGCTCTTTTCCTCATGAAGAAGTTAAGCATATTAGTGGTAGTGCTAGTGTTGCTAGTTAACTTAAGCACAGTAGTTAAAGTAGAAGCCTCTACACATACTATAGTAAAAACAGGCTCAGGAGAGGTAGATCTCATAGCATCGGGCTTTGAGGTAAATAGACTGTCTAAATACATAACATTATCTGCTAGTCTTCCCTCGACTCGTCACTATAAATATAGAATTATAGTGGAATATACGTTAAAAGTTATTGCAGGAGGACTTGGAAGCTACGCTTTAGCGAAAATCAGCACTAGCACTGGATGGAGTACTTCATTGTTCTACGAGTCTAGTGGAGCAGTAGGAGACGAAAAAGTAAAAGAAGAAACTTGGGTATCTCCATGGTATACGGGGTACGGAAGTAGTGTAAGTATTAGCGTTCAGCTATATACTGAGGCTAAATTAGGAGACGCTGATTTCAACAGCTATGCTAGGGCATATGCCAAAGCAAAGGTTACTTTGGAGGTTGAGTATCCTGATGTTGTTGTTTTAGAGGTTAGTGGTGGGGGTACGACTGAGCCTCCGCCGGGGAAGTACGAGGTGTGGAGTAGTAGTTTCAGTGCCAGAGCGTATCCCGATAAGGGATGGGAGTTCAAATTATGGTTACTTGATGGAAGACAGTACATGGTTATACTGCCTTCAGTAACTATTGGTGTCTCAAGCGACCACACGTTGACAGCAGTCTTCGATAAAAACGACACCGGGTCTCAGCCCCCTCCGCCACCGCCTAATCCTCCTCCTAACGGGTCTCCTCCGAGTCCGCCGCCTCCTCAGCCGAAGAAGTATAAGCTTGTGATAAAGGTTCAGGGGCAGGGAACGACTTCGCCTTCACCTGGCACACACTACTATGATGCCGGCACAGTAGTATCCGTTAAAGCATACCCCAGTAAGGGCTGGCGGTTCAAGCACTGGCTTCTAGACGGCTCCGTGAAGCTCAACAACCCGATTACAGTAGTAATGGACAAGGATCATACGCTGGTAGCAGTCTTCAAGAAAATACCCCAGACGAAGACGACTTATATCAAAGTAGACAGGATAGGTGTAGAGGTCTACGGCTGCTGGTGGTCAAACAGCTCAGTCTACACTGATACTCCGAATCTCCTTGTCGTGCAGGAGCACTTCGTGGCTAAAGTTACAGTCGAGGCCTCCGAGTACACGATTACAGGCGGGCCCGGCGGAATCAAAGCGGCCCAACTAACTTTAACCGTGCTGGACAAGAACTGGTTCATGTACAGCCACTGGAACGGCACTCTCCCAGAGTTCTCTAATAAGACCTACACTGTCAAGCTGACCATCAACAAGAAGGGCAAATATGAATACTGGCTACCATTGCCCAGTAAAGACACCTTTAAGTCTGTTTTAGTGGGCGTCTACAAGTTCGACGTGAACTACCAGTGGACTAATACAAGGGACACGGGCAGCGGAACAACCTCCTGCACAGTTAAGGTTCTGGGAGACAGCGGCGACGACGACCCGAGCGTAGAAATGCACGCAGTCTTCTACTGGCTGCCCCTAGACACGGAGTCAGGGATAGCAGTAGTCTTCTACAGCTCTTCGAGCGGGTTGCTCAGGAAGCGGGCGTGGATTCACGGCGAACTCGTCGTAAAGTGGCGGGGCGAAATAAAGAAGGTGATTAGGCTGAAGGGAGGCCTCTGGGGAGACGTCTTAAGCCACTTTAAGAGGTGTCCAGTAGTGGGAGAAAAAGACCTCTGGTGCTTCTACCAGATAGAGAAAGCCCTGGGCTTCACTCCGCCGAGCGACGCCGCGGTCTCTTGGGCTGAAGTAAACCTCTGGGAAATCGAGGGCCCGGGGCTGAACTCGACTTTCACTTACCGCTGCGTGGCTCCCATGCAGTACGAGAGCATCAGTATAGAGTACAGGGAGGCTACGGTCGTAGTCTACTCGCTGACGTGGACTAATACAACGGTCTCCGGTCAGCTTAAGCTAGTTGACTGGACTGAAGTCAAGCCTATTGAGGGCTTCATAGTCCTCCTAGTCAAAAACGGCTCAGCCAGCCAGATAGACTACTGCGTATTAGTCGCTAGGCCCTACACAGCCTTCAGCGTTAAAGTGAAGTACCCGTACAAAGTCTGGGCGGTGGCGCTCCCGTGGGGCAAGAACACTATATACGGGAACAGGAAGTACGGCAGAATACTCTTAGTCAAAAACCCGCCCGAGCCCTAAACAGAAGTCCGTCTATTTCATCGTGTTTTGTCATTGTTCCATCGTATTTATGTGCGATTTTTTCTCTTATTTATTAGATCTTTTATATATTGTCTCGCTTTTCCACAATCTTTAGGCATTTCCTTAAATATTTTATAATATTTTTCTAAGACACTATTATATTTAGGTTTTTTCTTGAATACTATTATGGTGTTATTAGCCTTAAGCTCAGCTATTTCGTTGAATACCATTACTACGTCTATTAGTATTTTTCTGAGAGTAGCATGCTGTATAGGTGATTGATAATCACTTTTGATCATTTTTGTTAGCCTGTAAATTACTATTTCTTTTTCTTGATCTATCATTTTGAGTGATATTTGTATAAGATACATAGCAAGCTCGAGGAAAACTAAGCGATACTTTGGATGAGGATCGAGAAGCGGATTACACCTTATTCTGTCTTCCTTTATGGAGAGTCCCCGAGAGATTATTTTGTCGAGGTCTTCATCTACGTGAACGTAATTATATGTGCTGGACGCATACTTTTTTACAGGAAACACTTCTATTGCTTCATCCGAGAGAATTTGCCCCCTGCGGCTAGTATACCATATAAAAAATTTCTTGCCTGTAGTCTCATAAATTTTCTTAGTTATTTTCTCAAAGTCACGGCAACAATCTTCAAAAGTGAAAACCCCATGTTCTATTACATATTCTTGTCTGTTATCTGATAAAAGTTGTCTTATGATATTATCTGTATCTTCCGAGAACTTTTTCTCTAAATTCTCTGGTTCAACTATGCCTGTCTTACAGTCTACTGCTAAGACTATTTTCTTGACTTTATTTACTAGAAGCAAATCGGGAGCGGGTATATTTGTTACTGCTGGCACATCCAGCGACGTGAAAATATACCCCAGCTCTATGAATGAAGCTGGCTGACCGCTTATGGCAGTCTGAGTGGCGGAGTAAGAAAGCGAGTATATTACTGATGTTAGGAATACATGAGGATCCTCGCATTTAATTTCGCTGGGTCTCTGCTGCAAGGTCACACCTACTCTCTAATAAGACTCTGAAACATGGAGAGAATTCTATCTATGAATTCCGGCTCGACATTCCTGCTTCCAGGCGATGGCAGGAGTCTTATACCGTTATAAGTGACTATAAGTGTTACAGCAGATCCTGTACGCTTATCAATTATCATTGAAACAAGTCTAGGATTGCCTATCTCTACTGGAAATATAAGTAGGTCTTTTCCCCATAGTGCTGGCTCTTTTAAAAACGTTTTCACATTCTCAAAGAAAATAGGCCCTGGGCTAACGGCTTCAATAAAAATACTTTTAACGTTTTCTAGAAAGTAAAGCCTTATCGACTTCTTTGATATTTCTGAAACTCTATAGCCTAACGTGTATTCAAGGTAGTTCCTTACCGCATTATTAACTATCTCCGCTAAAAGCTCTGCAGCTGGTTCAAGATTAGCTCCAGGAGCCAGAGTTAAGCGTCCCCAGCGGTCAATAATGTAACGTCCGAGCGTATAAGCATCATACTTTACTTTGAATTGAATAGATTTTATGAAAATGTAATATCCACTCACTTTTGTTATCGGGTGTAGATATTCCTCAAGAGCCTCTTTTATACTACTAACTCCTTTAGGCCAGAAGTTCGCAGTACCGCCAGCCTTAAACATTATTCCTTTGTACATTCTGAGCTCGTAGACAAGGGTCAGTACTTCGAAGTCTAAGCCTCTCTGTCTAATTAAATCGTCAATACTTTTCACGAATTTTTGTCGCAGCCATCCTCTGTAGACTCCAAGTCTGCTAAGAATCTTTGATACAGCTTTACGACTATCACGGTCGCCAGCAAAAATGGCTAGTACAGGAACTACGTCACCAAGAAACTCTTCTTTTGTGAACAAAGGCAGTTTGTCTTCAAGAGTAACCAGAACCGCTCGATATTTTTTCTTCTTTTTCTCTATTTCAATTAAGCGCCCCTGCAAAGAAGACAGCGTAGCTACTTCTACTTTAAATCGAGTTTTATTCAGCCTATTTTCAAATACTCTTTCCCTTAAGAAACGCACCTGCAGAGTAAGTGCCTGCTCCTTAAGCGAAACCCCGAGTTCTTTTACAGCATCGCTAATAGTCTTCAGCAAATACACTTTGAGCACCTCCAGTTAGCCACTAAATTAAATTATTTTCTCCTACTTTTAAGTTTTTAAGAAAATATTGAATAGTTTCTTCGCCAAAAACTTTTATCTCCATTAACTATGAAAATCCGGAAAGGTTCCTTATAGTGTAATACCTTTGACTTTCTTCGATTATCAGACTTTTAAATCTCCAATACTGTTCTCATGGAAGTTAGTCTGCAGAAACTAGTTTTAGTGGCGTCTGTAGCCGCAATAGTCGCCGCAATTATAGCCGCATATAGGCCTTGGGAGTCTGCAGTTGCTTATCAAATAGAGTACTTAAGGAAGAAAGCAGTTGAAGTAGCCGAGGCAATAGACTCAAAGTCCCCTGTAAGGCTGACAGAGAGCTGGAGCTTGGCGAACAGGAGCCTTCTCTTAGAGATAACTAGGCCTAACGAGAAGTCCGTTACAATAAAATTGAACTACAGTGTTTTAGCGGTGCCCTCGCCTCAGTACTTGAGAATCACGGTCAAGGGGAGACCTGATAGAGAGTTCACAGCGGGCTACAGGGAGACATTTGTCTACTTCAACGGCAACCTGCTAGTCGTAGACCCTAAGCCAGTCGTACAGTACTGCAAAGTAGTAGAATACGGTCATACGGTGCACGTCGTCAAAGTCGTCTTGTTTAAAATCAACGGGTCTCTGTGGCCCGGCTGCACACTCCGCTACGTGCACTCAGCGACGTATACTACTACAAGGACATACGACTACACAGGCATATCGACAATAGTTGTATCAGGGCAGGAGGCCTTGAGGTTCCGCGTCAAGGCAAAGGAGATTCTTAAAGTAGTCTTAGTCGAGGAGAGGTGGGAGAGTGGATGAGGCGGCCTCCCTCATGATAATCACCGCCGTCCTAGTCGCTTTCCTAGGCGTAGTAGCGCTCCTAGCGCCTAAGCCTAGGCCTCCGGACTACCAGCTCGCAGTCTCCCTCAAACACCTCTTGGAGAACTCGAGCGACGGCTACATCAAAGTATACGTCGGAGTAGATGCGGTGATTAAGCTGGAGCCCCCGAACCGGCTAATAGTGGGGAGGAGCGCTGTAGAGCTCAAGCTCAACGTGACTAGAGGAGTCGCAGAGGGCCCCGTGCTGGTGTTCGTGAAGAAGAATGGGACAGTAGAGCTCTGGAGGCCCTAGAGGGTTTTTAAACCCCTGCTGTTTTTCTCATGGATGTAACTGGGCCTAAGTTGCTGTGGATACTGCTGGGTATAGGCGCTGCGGCGTTCGCCGGCGTCATGCTCTACAACTGGGTCATCAACGCCAGCCAGAGAGGAGACTTCATTGTCCTCGAGATAGCCCCCTACAGCGACGGAGCCGTCTTCGTCACAATAAAGAACACCGGCACCATCCCTATTACGGCTGTCCGGGTCAACGGGCAGTCTGCCTCCGGCTCCCTCCCACTCGGCGCGGGGCAGGAAGCCCAGTATAAGGCCACTGTAGCCGGGCTAACAGCCGGGCGGGAGACCACGTTTGAGATAACGGTGACTTTCTCCAACGGCCAGAGCAAGACTAGGAGGGTTAAGGCGATAGTTAAGCCCTAAACATTTCCTGTATTTTTTCTCCCCTTAGACGGTTTTTAAGCCCCCGCTTTTTCTCTCATGCCCCGGTACCTGAAGGTAGACGGCAGGGTAGTTGACGAGTACGCTGTAGGCCCCTCGGTCGCCGTCCGGGTAGTGGAGTCCGGGGAGAGCTACGTCTACTGCGTCTCGGTTCCCCAGTACAGCGAAGAGGACTTGGCGGCCGCTGAAGAGGTCTTAGAGGAAGTAGTCTACGAGCTCAAGCCCCGGGAGCTAGACGAGAAGCTCGAGAAGTACTTGAGGGACAGGGGGCTCGAAGAAAAGCTGGTCTACTTGATCAAGTCTAGGGTCGCGGGCTACGGGTGGCTGGAGCCCTTTATGCTCGACCCGAGGCTAGAGGACATACACTGCTTCAGGCCCGGGCACCCGGTGAAAGTAGTCCACAGGGACTACGGGCTCATGGACTCGAACGTAGTGCCGTCGAGAGAGGAGGTGGACTTCATGGTCAGGCTCCTAGCCTACAGGGCTGGCTCCTCTGTCTCCGTGCTGAGGCCCGTGAGGGACACTGTTATTCTGCCGACGGGGGACAGGGCTGCCCTAGTCTACCGCAGCGAGGTGAGCGAGTCCTCTTCCTTCACTGTGAGGAAGTTCCCGAGAGACCCGTGGACCCCGACCAAGCTCCTGTCGGTGAACACTGCTTCCCCGGAGGCCCTCGCCTTCCTCTGGCTCGCCGTAGAGCACAGAGTCCCCATACTGGTATGCGGGAGGATGAGGACGGGGAAGACTAGCCTCAGCAACGCCCTCTGCATGTTCATCCCCCCGGACAGCAGCCTCTGCCTAGTCCAAGACAGCCCCGAGATGAAGGTATTCCACTCGAACCTCCTCTCCCTGTTCACGAGCGACAGAGTGGGCTTCGAGGAGCTCGCGAAGCTCGCGCTCAGGAGGTCAGTAGACTACATTGTGGTGAACGAGGTGAGGGTGAGGGAGGAGGCGTACTGGTGGGCGCAGCTCGTGGGGACAGGGCACGGCGGGATAACGACTATCCACTCCGACAGCCCCGCGATGGCCTTCGCTAGGCTCAAGGACATGGGCGTAGAGGAGAGCCTCGCGTCGGCGGTCAGAGTAGTCGTGAGGACAGAGCTGTACCGCGGAGAGGCCTCCGGGAGGAAAGTGAGGGCGAGGAGAGTAGACTACGTGGGCTTCCTCCTGAGCCTAGAGGGCTGGAGGCCGGAGACAGCCCCCTGCTACACCTACAGCCCCTCAGAGGACAGGCTGGAGAGGAGAGAGGGGCTCAGAGAAGCCCTCGGCTACCTAGAGGAGGTAGCGGGCAGGAGCCTCGAGGCAGAGCTCAAGGAGAAGGCCTTCTTCCTAGACTTGGCGGCGAGGGCGGGAGTCCTCTCGGCGCAGGACTTCTGGAAGACCGTTGTCTCGTACAGGAGGAGGCCCCGGGACACGCTCAGAGAGCTCGAGGAGAGGGCTGTCCTCCTAGAGGAGAGGAACCTCGTGCTCCAGCCCCCTAGGCTGAAGATACTCGAGGAAGTGAAGTACTGTCCCCGCTGCGGAGCAGAGCTCAGGGGCTCTGCCTGCCCCCGCTGCGGCTTCAAGATATCTGTCCTAGCGGGTGAGACGGGTGTTTGAGAGGCTGAGGGAGCAGGCGCGGAGGAAGAGAGTCGAGCGGGAGGCGCCTTTCGCTGTCCTCGCTGCCGCAGTGCTTGTAGAGAGCGGGCTCAACCCGTTCAGGGCGTTCGAGCTCCTCGCGTCACTAGACTCGCTGCCGGCTGTCGCCGGGGAAGTGAAGAGGATTAGGGCGGAGGCAGTGGCGAAAATGAGGACTCTCCCGGAGCAGCTCTCACACGAAGCCAG
>QMRV01000079.1 GCA_003649445.1 Thermoprotei archaeon
GGGGATATCGGCATGGGAATAGCGTTCCCCTGCGAGCTGGACGAGCGCCCCCCGATACTCGACCTGCTGCTCAAATACGAGGAAGCATTAGGAATGAGGCTACTCAAGCCTCTTATTGAAGGCTTGAACGAACTGCTTGATAGAGCAGAGATCCCCAGCACAGATGTGGAGGAGAAGTCCATCATAGAATCTAAATTGAGAAGACTAGCTAGCAGTCTTAATATAAAGCGCGCTCGTAATAAGGGATCTGGGCCAGTCCAGCTTCAATGTTTCAATTTTAAGCCGAGATTGTATGCAAGTCTCTAAGTTCGTTCTGAGAGCTGCTTTAACTCCCTCCTTAATGTCTGCTTCACCTTATCCTCCTTCAGCTCCTCTGCTACCATCCACAGCAACTTGACTGCGCAGCAGGGCGTATCCAGAGTTATCGTGTATTAGCTCCGTTAAGCCTCTATCGCTAAACACATAGAGCCTAGGCTTGCCTTCACCTGTCACAGCGACTATCAGCAGACAGGCATTAACTTCTAAGCTCGGTTCCCTCGGCCTGTAGTACCCGGTCATGAGCCTATGCTCCTAACTATACACCCAACCATGCATCTGTTCTATTACACGCTCTCATCCAGGTATATCCAGGGATCAGGTACCGCCTAACCTTATGAGATAATAAATAAGGCTTTTCAACTTTCATAAGTGTCTCCTTATCTCTTCCTCAATTACCTCATAATCCTCTCTACTGATCTTCAGCATGGCCCTCCTAAGGGGCGCTGTCCAGTACTTCTTATTCTTTATGAAAGATAGCTTCTCCACCAGAGGCGTGAAGTCAATAGGCTCCTTTGGTAGTAGTACAGGCTCCACTCTTACCCTGTACTCGAAGACCTCATCCCTAGACTTAACGGGGATGAAGATAGGCTCCCTGTCAATGTAGGGCTCCGAGATTACCCTAAACACACCGCCGATACGCTTAGGTGTGACGTAAAAGACCAAGAGGTCTCCCGGCCTAACGCTCATAAGCTCTCTCTTCCTCCTCTCTGAGACTCCCCAGATGCCTTTAGCCTTAACCACCTCCCAGTTTTCCTCGTTTGTGACGCAGATCCAATAGCTCGTCAAGATCCCGCCTCAATATAGGTAAAGTATAAGTTCCTAAAAGCGTTTATACGGAAATAGTGAAGGCGCTGCCATCCATCCATAAGGTAATAAAATTCTGGGCTAGAAAGCCTGTCGAACTTTACTTAGGAGAGGTGAAAAGCGCTAAGCTGGTTCTCGACCCTTTCTCAGGTTCTGGCACCTCAGGAATAGCAACTATGATGGTGGGAGGCTCTGCGATACTGGCTGACATAAATCCCGTCGCGGTCTTCATCTCATGGACTCTCCTAAACAGGCATACCCTAAAGGAGAAGCTCCTGAAGGAATTCCGAGAGCTCTGCGGTGAGCTAGAGAGAGAAGCCTACACGCTCTCGATCAATGGGCAAAGAAGGATACTAGAGTATGCCGTGTGGATAACGGAGTTCCAGTGCCCGCAATGCGGTAATTGGGTCGACCCTCGAAAGGCGAGATATAACAAAAAGCTACTGAAGTGTAAGTGTTGCGGTACACTCTTCCGTCCCTTCATATCTACGGGTAAGAGAGACAAGGTAGTATCGCTTTCCCTCGACGGATATGTAGTAGAAGATCGTAGGCTGATCGAAGAATACCAGGAGAGCGAAAGGGCCTTTACTGCGACGTCATGGCATCCTAGAGGGGAGTTTAAGTACGAAGAGCTTGGAAAAGAATTCGAAGAGAGTCCCGGAATCCTAGCGCCTAAGCTTGAGGACCTCTTCACTAGGAGGAATCTATACGTGGCCTCAAAGCTGTACGAGGTAATAGAAGATCTCTGGGCAGAGGACGGAGACCAAGGGGATCTTCTCAAACTAGCCTTCATAGCGGCTCTCCCGCAAGCCACAAAGATGATCCCACACACAGATTCTAGCGGTCCTTCATGGAAGTTGCCGAGGTACTGGATCCCATACATAAGGGAGGAGAGGAACTTCTGCAGAAGCTTCCTACGTAGGTTAACCCTAGTCCGCAACTTCAAGAACAACTGGGCTAGGATCGCCAAGAGCTACGATATAAGTGCCTGCTTCGATTTTAATAGCCTACCGAGGCTCCTGCTTAAGACGAGGAAGAGAGTTTTAATCCTTAGATGCGATGCGCGCGACCTACTGGATCTAAATATTAGAGCTGACGTCATCGTAATGGATCCGCCACATTATGACGAGATCCACTATTTCGAACTACTCTATCTCTGGCAGAAGTGGCTAGAAGGCAGGTATAGAGATTCCAGATTTAGTGACTACTCCTTCTGGCGCCACGAAATAGATGTCAATAGGGTTGTCGGGAGGAAGCTCTCCGACTACCTGTCCAGCATAGTTCTACTAGTCAACAAGTCAAAGAAGCTAGTCAGAAAAGGGGGCAGGATCGTACTGATCCTGCACAATAGGAGCTCTGAGGCATTTAGCTGGACGGTTGATGCACTCCGGAAAGAAATCAGTGGATCCTTTAAAATGGAGATTAGAAAGTACTGGCCCAAGGTCAGGTCATCGGCACAGGGGATACACGGGAAGGGTAAGTTCCTCTACCTGATAAGGCTAGAGAAGGTTTAAATGGTATTGGCGCTAGCCCAGAGATCCTCAAACATCTTCACGTTCTCCTCCACAGTTCTCGGCTCCATCTTGACCTCAATATGCTCTAGGTTCCTAAAGAGCCCGCTCTCCGTGAGGTTCGCAGAACCTGTTACCACGATCTTCCTGTCGACAATGTACATCTTAGCGTGCAAACTTTCAGCAATCCTCACCTCTAGAGAGTCGCTAATGTTCCGCTTAAGAATCTCTAGCGCCTCAAGATGGTGCTTTAACTCGCCCTCCCGAGGCGCGGACGTTAAAACCCTAACCTTAACCCTTTCTTTCGACTTCTCTACGAGCATCCTGGCATATCTCGGAGAGATGAAGGGACTCGAGATATCAAGAGAATTTCTAGCTCCCTTGAGGAGTGGCTCGAGGATTCTCCCAATGCTCCTAGAGGTCTCGTTAATTCCCTTAGATAGAATGCTTCGCAGACGCTTGGTAAACGCTTGGAGAAGCATTTTGCTAGTCGTAAGTACCTGGTGTATTCCCTCGTTGCAGTGCTTCTCAAGCCTAACGCAGGCATTGCAGCCGTCCCAGCAGAGGCGGAAGCCATTCTTCTCAAGCACGTCGTCGAAGTAGTCCTCGATGTCCTGAATTAAGTCTTCTCTAACCCTATTGCTCGCCAACAACACGGTTCTGGCCAGGGCTATATCAAGCTCTAACCCCGCCCTCTCCAGCTCATCTCTGAAGTTCCGAACTATCTCATCTACCTTGATTAGCTTATCTGCTTTCCCCGGATCCTCGGCTTTGAGCTTCCTAATAGTCGCTGCTATCAGCCTAGTAGCTTCGCTCTTACGCTCGGCTGATATCTTGTTGAAGTCCTTGTCGTGCGCGCCTAAGAAGGCGTCAAGCCACTCGGTGAACTCCAGCAGGAAAGCGGGCAATCCCTTTCTCTTAATGTGTTTAACGACGGTGTCCACTATCCCAAGCCGGCCGTTCTTGGCGTTCTCTACTACAAAAATCTTCGCGCGGTTCTTGTAGTAATACCTCGTGAGAATGAAGTTGTAGTCTACTCCGACCAGCCTAAAGAGTACGTATTGCGTCAGCAGGTGAGTTAGCGAATGCAACAGTAGTCTCCGGGCGAACCTGAGAATGCCTCCGTCTATCTCCTTCCTCTTGTAATACTTGGCGAACATCTCAGCCTCCTCACCCTTCCCCGATATTATGTTGGTTAATGCCCTGGTGAGCCTGTCGTAGTCAAGCCTTTTCCCCAGGCTCTTTAAGAGGACGTACTTAAGGGCTATGCTCCTCCTTACCTCGTCGTTCCTGAGGAGTATAGTCTTTATTTCCTCGTTAAGCCACCCCATTTTGAAGGAGAACTCCAGTAGCGATGTCGGTATCGAGTATCCTATCTTGGAGCTATCGTCAAAGTATATCCTAATGGTAGGCCTGGCTCTGATGAACCAAGTCCCCATCTCCACTCCGTACCACACGGACTCTATCCTGCGCTTATCGTAAGCGCTAAAGGTTATCAGACTAGCTGGAAGCGCCTCTCTATAAGAGGGTATGCCACCGAGGCCTGGATTTACGCTTCTTAGGGGGTATATCTTCGGATAGGGCTTCCTTCTAAAGTACTTCGCACTCCAGTACCTCTCCCCATCGCACGCACCGCTTATCCTTAGAGGACAGTTTCTGTACGGACACTCGAGGTCGTAAGGATCAGTTGACATAGCTAGTCCCTTGTAGCAGAAGTAGACGTAGTCGAGCCTTATACGCCAGGATCCTCTAGGGCCTAGCTCTGCGGGTGCTTGCTTCTCCCTCTCCCTTAGAATCCCTAAAATCCTCTCCTTACTCCTCACGCCCTCCAGTTGCTCCTCCAGCCTCGAGCTACCAAGCTTGAGGAAGAATACATACCTGCCTCTTTCACTAGTATCCATTATCTCCAACTCCAAAGACCTCTGCGTTATATCGACAAGTTTTAGCGTGTTTAGCTGCAGTATCCTACCGACCTGGTCATATCTGCCTATAATCACGTCCTTTCTCCCCCGCCTTAGAGTCTTAGCGAGAACTTTTCTCCACGAATCGTCGGTAACCCTCTTAGGCTTCACAAGCCACACGTGCCTCGCGCCTAGGATCTTCGTTATCTCCTCATCCTTTCCCCTTTCGTAACCGCACCTAGTCAGCTCGAAGGGCGGAACCCTGTACATTAGGCTCGTTATGGAGACGTTTGTCGGTGCACCCTCTCCCCGAGGCTCTTCGACGTTTTCGTAGCTAACCTTGCTCAAGTGATGGTCTATAGTCTCTATGCCTAAACCCCTATAGCCCACGATACCCTCGACTATGACTCTGCCCCCGCCTCGAGTGACGGGCAGCTCGGTTAGCGAAAGTAGGTTGATTATGTCCTCGGGCGTGCTCTTAGTCTTCTTGACAAGGTCCACAAACTCTTCTATAACCGACTTTTTCTCTCTGACCTCGCGTAATGACCTTGCTATTTCGGCTGAAGCCCTACTAAGTTCCTCTACGATTCTCTCCCTTCCAGGTGTCAGAAGCCTTCCTACCTCTTGGTGTAATTTCATTAAGGCTCTATTGAGGTATGCCTCAATCCTATCAACCAACCTTTCGAGTCCTCCGGAGTTCATAGTATCACCCCGACGTGGCACGCCAAATCAGGCTAAGTACCTCTCGCGATTCTCTCTCTAAGTTCCGGTCGCCCATCTTCCTCGCGAGCCTGATTAGTTGTCTGGCCAATCTCCTCACGTTAGCCAGAACCCCGTAAGCGTCTAAGATGTTGTCATGAGCCTTCCTCCACTCCTCTATCCTCTCCGGGATTGCTCTCAACTCTCTCCTAATATCCTCTATCACCTCTTGGGGTGGATCCTCATCTCTTTCGGTTTGAGAAGCCAATACGGCGAGCTTCCCCCTCGTCTTATCAATAAAGTCGAGTATCTTGTCCACAAACTCATCTAGATCTCTCAGCCTACCGTCAGTTCGCAGAATGCACGTATCGATGCCATTGCGAGCCATCTCGTCGAATACCGTGAAAAGTGCATGGTACTTCTTGACCGCTATGTTCCTCCAGGCGACTGGTATGTCCTTTTTCCTGTAACCCTCTATCAGGTCCTCAGGCTTGTACAGGTAGTAGAGCTCTAGAGGGGTGTTCCTCAGCAGGATGATGGCGAGTGTGGTATTGAGTGTCTTTTTGCGGTCCCTACCAGCTCTGCCGATTCTCTGGGGTATGCTCTCTAGCATGAAGGGAATGCCTATTGTTGCGACTATGCTCACGCTAGGATAGTCTACGCCGAGTTCTAGTGTCGAAGTCGATATTAACACTCCTAACCTCCCATTCACAAATTCCCTTTCTATAATCTCTCTGTCTTTCACGTTGGCGTGGTGAAGCTTTACATAGTTGTAGATCTCGATAGGTGTGCTGTATGGATCGAATGTGTCCCCCTTCTTCATGTATACCCGGTAATTATATGGATCATCTGGATCTGCGACGATACTTGCGTCGAAGTGATCCTTAGGTTCTCGGTAGTAGAGCGTTGCTACCCTGAGCATCTGACTATATATCCGGTAGAGCTCTCTGATGCTGTCTATGAAAATAACGCTCTGGAGTCCTCTGTATTTGAAGACTGTGGCTAAGAGTATCGCTAGCTCGTATACGGCGGTCTCCCAGGAGCGCTGTGGGTGTACCGCCATTATGAGGTAGATCACCTTCTTCTTAGCCCTCTTCTTGCCGGCCTCCACCACCTCGAACTCTCTACCCGGCTCAAGGTCCAGTATGTCCTTCCCGAACTCCTCGGGCTTCGATATCGTAGCCGAGGAGAGAACGATCATAGGCTCGCCGCCCGAGGCCAGCTTGAGCCTCTTAAGCAGGTACCTAACGTTCCCTCCAAGCAGCGACTGGTACACGTGAGCCTCGTCAAGAACTACTATTGACAAGCCTTTGAAGAAGGCGTAATCATGCTCTATTGTCCTGCTAGGAAGCCTGAAGTCGAGCGTCCAGACATTAGTTATGAGTATGTCAGGCTTCTCGCTCCATATCTGCTCCCGGTAGCCGTATATCCAGTCAAACTTTCTTCCACAGTGCCTGCACCTTATCCCCTTAAACCCGCTGGCTACGAAGTACTCGAGGCTCCCGTCGCCGTAAGGGCATATAGCGCCTCTGTAAGATGTCCTCGACCTGACATCCCGCTCCCAGGGGGTCTCGCCGTCGTCTATGCCTATCGTTATCTCTGTGTTTAAGCCCTTTACATGCTTTAAATAGTAGTTTATCCTGTAGAGTATGGCAATGATTTTGTTGAGCTGATCCCTCTCCAGAGCCTTCCTTGGGTAGACAATGAGAGCTTTTACCCTCTTCTCTCCCTCCCCCCGTAGCTTCGCTTCTACGATCTTAGCTAAGATCGGTATCAGGAAGGCGTATGTTTTGCCTCCGGATGTGGGGGCGGTTAATATGTAGGCCCTCTTGTCGCCCTTCAAGAGCGCCTTTATTGCTCTGAGCTGGAAGTCGGAGAAGCCTGCTATCCTGCCCGGCTCCCTAGGATTGACATCTTTGAACATGGCGTACTTGAGCACTTCATACACTTCTGGATCTACTACGTCCCTCAAGGCCGCGAAGGGATGGTCGTCGAAACGCGGTATCTCTTCGTCCCTAACGTATACTTTAGCCTCGAGCGGGTACCTGAGGCTACCGTACTCTATTCTGATGTTAGAAGCCCTATACGCTATGTCGAAGTGAAGCGTCCTGTACCTCTCGTCTCCTACTTTTACTATAAAGCCTCTATCTAAGAGAACTCGGAAGATCTCTCCCGCTTCTGTTGGGGACTTAGAGAGGCATGAGGAGATAGTGCCTATAGCCTCATTGTAACTGTACCAGGAGTCCTCAAGACGCTCGTTACTATTAACATACTTCCTGTACTCGAGGTCAATAAGCGCGTGATAGGCATTAACAATCTCATCCTCGGTCGGAATGTTCACCACCATATACTAAATAAGTAATTGTTCCCGTATTTTCTATAAGTTTTGTGGCCAATATTATATGAGGGCAACAATTGAAGAGTATAGAAGACATGGGAAGAGGAACTCCCGTGTATCCCTTCACGCTATTAAATGAAAGGTTACAAGAATGTGTAGCAAGGAAGCTACGCGAGCCGACGGAGATACAAAGGCTCGCGATACCTGAGATCCTCAGAGGCAAGAACGCTCTACTAATAGCCCCAACAGGCTCTGGGAAGACCGAAGCCGCGCTCTTACCCATACTAGACCTCATCTATAGGAGGTGCCGCGAAGCGGACGGAGTAAAGCTCGTCTACATTAACCCTCTGAAAGCGCTTACCAGAGACTTGAGGGACAGGATAGAGTACTACGCTACCTCTCTAGGCCTCAAGGTCAGACCCTTGTACGGCGATGTTGTAAAGACCTACAGGAAGCCGACCCCCGATATAGTGGTAATTACCCCGGAGAGCCTGGAGATAGTCCTCGACTGGTCACCTAAATGGTGGCCGCACCTAAGGACCGTTAGGTGGGTCATCGTCGACGAGGTACACGAGCTGTTAATGTCGAAGAGGGGCTACCAGCTTCTGGTGCTACTAGAGAGACTCAAGGAGCTTGCACGAGCGAGGCTTCAGAGGGTAGGTCTTTCAGCCACCGTAGGTGATCCATCAAAAGTAGCAGAGCTACTAGGAGGTTCCGACGGCGATGTTAAAGTTATAGAGGCAAGCGAGAGGAGGCGCTAC
>QMRV01000080.1 GCA_003649445.1 Thermoprotei archaeon
GGAGACGTAGGTGACGTTTATTTTAGTCCTAATGGAAAATACATTGTAGCTATTACCGAAGCCGGTTTATTATATGTATTAAAAACGGAAAACGGGAAAATATTATTCAAGCACAAACCGTCGATTAATGGTCTTGAAAGTGTTATTTGGATCGGCAAATACATAATTACTGGCGACTTAAGTGGCACAGTCTATATTTACATATGGCTAGATAATGATGGGAAAGCAGAGATGGTATATACATTTAATGCTGCAAGGGAGGGAATACCTATTAGTTATGGTTTATCGTTTAACCCCAAATATGATCTTTTAGCGGTAGCATCGGGAGATGGTTACGTTTACACGTATGATCTAAGTGGTATTTTGAGAGAACATTCAACATAGTAAAACAGCATAGTAAAGAGTAGTAGAATTACCAAATATTGTAGTAATAATGTGTGCCTTGATTTCTCAGTTAAAATGTGCTGCAATAAAATACCCGACTCTTTACGGTATCATAGCATTAATATGTTTTTACTGTTCTTTGTAAATAGCTATTTTAGGTACTTATTCAAATACGCTGCAAAGGGTTTAGAGAAAGGACTAAGCAATAGTTTCACCTATGTAGTGTTAAAGCACAAAAAGTAAAACACTTTTAGGCTAGAAGACCCTTTGATCTCAATGTATAAGATAATGTAATTTAAATAAACTTAATTCGAAATAAAACTATTACTTTCCTAGCTACTCTTTAGCATTGTTTTCCCAAGCATTTTTACAGCTAGAATATCTGCTTCAGCTGCTTCTTCAGGTATTCCTGCTTCAACGTATTTTTCAAAAACTTTCTCTAATTTCTCCTTGTTTGAAGCTATTTCTACAGCTTCTTTTAACAAGTTCTCGGCTAGACCTTTATCAATTATGAGCACTAATTCCTTATGTTCTTCCTGTATCAATTCAGCCATGAAGGAAGCTATGAGAAACCTTGTTAGTTGCTGTTCAGCAATAAACCTGGTTACTAGACGTACGTTTCCGCGGAATCTTTCAATTATAGCGTCTGGAACATCTATTTTCTTGCTTCTACCCAGGTATTCGCTAATGAGATTTAATGCTTCAGCATAGTTTCCTTTCATGAAATTAGCTAGTGCCATATTGAACCAAACAGTCCAGGTTATATCGTTTTCCCTAAGCCTTTTAGCTATTTCAGATTCGCTAAGACCTCTTTTAGCGTATACTCTCTTAATTTCGTTAAAGTACTCGCTACCCCAGTTAATACACTCATCAAATTTCTTAAGTAGGCGGGCTAAAGCACATAGCCGATAAAGGTAAGATAGTATGCAGTTTATTGCCTCAGGACATTCATCGATTTCGCTTTGGGGGAAAGACTTTAAACTCTTGTAAACCTCAATAGACTCGTTATATGCTTCTTCAAACTTACCCTTACTTAGCATATCGGATATTTTACGATACTGTTTCTCAGCTTCCTTAGCAGCCTTCTTAACTGGTTTCTCCTTCCTTCTAAAGAAAATCAAAAACAATCACCAATATTGTTTCTTAACAAAGACTATTATATATAGTTTCATTATTTTTACCTTAAGAAACCATTGTTAACATCTATGCGGGAATTATTGTTCTGTACATGGTCTAGTTTTCTTGACCTCCTTGTCTACAACTTTAGAAATATATTTACCCCTCACTCTAGGTGCTACGCGGTGAGCCGGAAATGGGATCTAGTGAAATGTTCGAAGCAATATCTCATCCTATAAGAATTAAAGTATTAAAATTGCTAGCTAAAAGACCTATGAGTTTTTCAGAGCTGAAGAGGGAGCTCGGAATTAAAAGTAGCGGTAAGCTAGATTTCCATTTGAAAAAACTAGGAAACCTGGTTACTTTAAACAGTGAGGATAAATATGCTTTAACGAAAGAAGGCTATGCCGCATTACAGACGATAACCACTGTTAGAAAGTATGGATGGCAGAAGAGAGCCTACATAGTAAATATGGTAGCATATGCTATAGTGGTGTTATATACGCTAAATGCGATGTCATGGAAAATAACGTGGTCCGCATACACTATAGTTTTAATAGCAGCAACGGTGTGGTTTGTATTCTACAGTTACTGGAGCATTGTAAAGAGAAAAGTGTTTAGAACATGAGGAAGGGTGGTAAATAATGGAGTACGTTATTGAGGTTAAGGACTTAGTCAAAGAGTTTAAAGACAAGAGAGTGCTTCACGGAGTATCGTTCCGGGTTAAAAGAGGCGAAGTTTTCGGGCTTTTAGGACCGAATGGCGCTGGTAAGACAACAACTATAAGAATTATCCTAGGTTTGCTAAAACCCACTTCAGGTAAAGCGCTAGTTTTCGGATATAGCCTTGCCGAGCACAAAGAGCTTCGAAGGAAAGTGGGTGTAGTACTTGAAGGTGATGGGTTATTCCTTAGACTTTCAGCATACGAGAATCTTGACTTCTACGCTAAAATTTACGGGCTCAAGGATAGGGCGGATAGAGCTAGGAGGATAAGAGAGATTTTAGAACTAGTAGGTCTTTACGAGGTGAGAAATATGAAGGTAGGCTACTTCTCCAGAGGTATGAGGAAAAGGTTAGCGTTAGCCAGAGCGCTAGTTCATAACCCTGAAGCCCTATTCCTAGACGAACCTACTCTAGGCTTAGATGTGGAAGCGCAAGTCATGGTTCAAGATGTAGTTACTAAGCTTTCTAGAGAAGAAGGTGTAACAGTACTTTATACTTCTCATAATCTAGACGAAGTTGAGAAAATATGTAGTAAAGTAGCCATCTTAGCGGAAGGCAGGATAGTTGCGTTAGATAATGTAAATGATTTGCTTAAAAGACCAGGCGGGTACGCCATAGAAATCTGCTTCGCCAGCACCTATGAAGCCATGAGTGCTTGCAAGTATTTGAGAGAGCTAGGTTACATGCTTAAGTATGAAAGAAACAATGAGAAAAATAGCATTATGGTATTTGCTGATCCTTCTAAAGTCCTAAAAGACCTTGCGAAAATTAATGTTGAAGTTGAGGAAATTAGGAGGTTAAGAAGGTCATTAAGAGACGTGTATTTAGAACTTGTTAGGAGGGAGATTTAGACATGCTAAGAGTAATTATATGGAAGGAGATTAAGGAGACAATTAGAGATAGGAACATGTTATCTAGCGCATTAAGCGTAACATTATTGATGGTAATGCTAAATATGACAGCGTTTAGACAGCTAATAGCTAATCTCGAAACATTCGTACTCTACATGGCTCCATGCATCGGTGTTTTAGTAGGTTTCAGCTTGAGTTATAGATTTACTAGGGAGAAACAGGAAGGAACGATCGAGACACTACTTTGCACACCATTAACTCTAAAAGAACTATGGCTAAGTAAAGTAATAGGGTTAACAATACCATCCTACGTAGTTACGTTAGCAACAGTGACTATTTTAATACTTATCCGAGGGCATGGTATAGAAGAAACAGTAGCTGTCTACATCCTACTAGTAATACCAATGTTTATAGCGTCAGCTATAGGTTTGTTAGGTTATTTGCAATATGTTTTAGGCATGAAGCAAGTACAAATGCTAAACTACGTGGTATTCTTTACGTTATTCGCTATACTATATGCCGTAGTAAGGAAATTGTCGTTAGAAACAACTACTATATCATGGAGCAACATATGTTTAGCGTTAATGCTACCATTAATAATACTGACCACTACATACTACCTAGTAGCACGGTTAAGTAAAGAAAAAATCATATTAACGATAAACTAAATGACATATTTTTCTCAAAGTTTCTTTTTACCCTTAATAATTTGTAGTGACCGGGTTTATTAAGAATTATCAAGTGTATTTCTTTAGCTATTCGGTTCTCTAAATTTTACATTGTAAAGGCGTCACGCCTGCAAATGTACGGTAAGGTTTCTTGCCCATAATTGCACGTCTCCACGGTAATCATATTGTTATGGTAAAGTATGGCTTGTGTCCGAAAATACTTTGTAACATATTGGGAAAGTATGTGGTAATAAACTTATAATAGCGTCACCGATTATTATAGGAAACAATAGCACTATGCTTTATGCATTTACTCCTTGATTCCTCACGTTTTGAAGATAATCATGTTTGAAATGTTAAAGGTAATACTACGTAAGCCAGCAGGTTGTTTACTGAATGGAAGAGTATTGAAGGATAAATACTTCTCGATTTAAAATAGAGCCAACAAGGTATGAAAGTCCATATTAGTATGAAAAGCATTGTTCCAGGTCCGAAGGCGTAATGTATACTTGCGAATATTAGAGAGTTTACTATAAAAGCTTTCTTTACACTTACTCTCTGCATCATAGCTGCTAGAATGTATCCTCTGTAAAGTGTCTCCTCTAATGTTGCACATAGAATAACTGGACATATAAAAAGCACTACGAAGCCCAATGGAGTTTTAATGATCAATGGTGTTTCCTTAGACCACCACATGGATAATCCAAGCTGACTTACTATGAAATTGCAGAATGCCCAAATAAGTGGCGACGTTAGAACAAGTATTAGGGCAAAAGCATAATATTTTTTAGATGTCCTCCTAAAACCAATATTCCTCATGGCAACACCTATTCTCTTAAGCAAGTAAACCAATAAGAGAACTACGATAAGTTGGTAAGTACTATAGATTATCAACGATAATGACCATGTCGAGGTTAGATTTAAGAGTTTAGCTAAATCATGAAGACTAACCTTCATAGCTACTGTTGTTATAGTGAGCCCTGTTAGTAAAACAGCAACCCAAGCTAATGGGAGATACTTAAGAGGCAATACCTGTTCCTCATTACTTGTACGGATTTTCCTCTCCCCCTGTTTTTAGATTCTTTTCGTTTAATTGAAAGAGAACGGGAGACCGCATTAGAAGCCTTAACCTCCTACATGATTGAATTTAGAGTTCTTGTTTTCTTATTTAATTTTTCTATTATTTTAACTTAAATAGCTATTTCTATATTAGTTTACATTTTGCTACATAGCATGTATTTTTATTAGCACACTTTTCATATTGAAATTGCATGGGCAATTTATACTACAAAATACAATGCCAATTCAAATAGCAATTCTAGTATGTATATTTGAAAATTGCTGAGATGGTAATGGTATTTATGGGGGTTCATACTGTTCAGCTAAATACTGCGGGAAGCTGTGGTATAATGCGATAAATATTAGTGGAGAAGTCAGATGGTCTTGTATGTACTATTGATGATAAGTGTTATTCTCATAAACATTTTTTAATATGCTTGAAATGTTAGCGAAAATTTTATATTTTGCCCTCTCCTATGAGGGCACTAAGCAACTCATACTGTTAAGAGGATTAGATTCTATGGAAGGAAAGAGGAAGATATTTACCATTACACTCATTTTGCTTATGGTTTATGCAAGTAATATTGGCTTAGTATTTGCTCCTAATAGCAATGAACCTGTTCTATGGTTTAAAAACGTTAGAAGCGAACATGTTAGATTTTCAAGTAGTGGAAACTTCATCTTAGCTTGGAGTATGAAATCTCTAACACTACTCAATATCCAAGGAGATGTAGTTTTAAGTATTGAAGCAGAAAATTACTCATCAATAAGCTACGCTACTATAAGCCCTAAAGAAGACATTATCATAGTATGTTACATGGCTGTTGAACCTCTTGAAAGCGGGGAAGAAGCAACATCAATTATGGTTGCCGCCCACAACATTAGCGGTGAAATTCTCTGGAGTGTTATTGAGGAAAATGCCTTATTCTGTAAAGCAGAATTTTCACCTAACGGAAAATACTTAGCACTAGCCATTACTCATAAAGGGAAAAGGAGAAACAACGTCTTCGAAAAGAACATTGTCTTAGAGCTTTTAACGGTAAAGGGCGATGTTTTGTGGAAGAAGGAAATATGCAATGAAACCATAGCAGAACCCCTACTACACTTCACAGATAAGGGGTTAGTAGTAGCTGCCGGTAGGAACTTGTTCTTAATAAGCAGAAACGGGGAAGTCCTTTTTGCTAAGAAGCTTTCCTCGGAAATTAGGGACATGGACGTAAATGCTAACGGAAGCTTAGTAGCCGCCGCTGAGCATAACATGTTACACGTTTACGATAGTCATGGTGTAGAACTTTGGAATGTAAGTACTGGAGCTCTGCTATTCTATGTTGACGTTAGTGATAATGGCGAATACGTGGTTATCGGGGGATGGAAGGGTGCATGGTGTTACAGTGGTAATGGAAATAAGCTTTGGAGCTATGTTCACGGTAAAGACTGTATAACACCAGTAACTGTGTCTAACAATGGTTATGCTGTTGTAGTTGACCACAGCGAATTAACTGTTAAAGCAGTACTCATTAACCAGGAAGGTAAGGTGTTTTGGACCCGTGAACTGCCGAAGTTAGGTGTGTGCTCTAGCCTTGACATTACGGAGGATGCGTCTTTAACTGTTTTAGGTAGTGACTACGGACTATACTTGCTTAAAGGTAGAGAATACAGAAGCACAGTAGCTCCTCTGCCTGAAATTAGAATAGCTGAAGTAACTATTATAAATAAACCTCCACTTCTCTGGATTCTTCACTGTAACGATAGTTTAAGAATCGTACAACTGCTTAAGGATGGTAGTCTTCTTGCCGTAACAGAAGGCTGGATACACTACATTGCAAGTAATGGAACTATAGCTTGGAGCAAACCCGTAGGACCTCCTCTTAAAGCATTAGCTACGGAAAACTACATAATTGTAGCATCTTTACGTAAAGTAATTCTCCTAGGTAGGAGTGGAGAAGAATTATGGTTAAGAAACATTGATGATAATGTTGAAGCTTTAGCCTTCCTTAACAATAAGGTAGTAGCTGTTACATGGGGTAATGTTTACCTAATCAGTTTGAAAGGCGAAATAGAAGCTAATGTGGAGATAACTACACCAGAAGAACCTAAGCTTCATATCGGGTCTCCATGGGTTATAGCTAAAACTGATCCTTCAGAAAGCGTTGTCGCGGTAGCGTATAGTTACACTAGTAGCGTTTTGGCCTTAATTAATTCTAAGGGTGAAACGTTATGGTTCATAAACTTGAACACTCCAATAATGGCTCTTTCGCTTACAAGAACAAAGTTAATACTAGGGTTAGGTAATGGAACAGTTTTAGCCATAGACTTTAAAGAAAAGAGAATTCTTTGGAGAAAAACACTTATCCCTAACCGTAAAGCTCCAATAATTAACGTGGTAGCCTCAGAAAATGGAGAATACATTGTTGTAAATAGCAAAGACGGGATAATGTACATGTTAAGTGGTAGCGGTAAAATACTATGGACCTATCCTAAAGAGTACGGTAAAGAACAATACACTTATTCAACACTATCAAGAGATTCTACGTACGTAGTAGGTTATGGCTCACATGTAATATTATTGGACCGTAATGGCAAAGTCCTTTGGAAAAGAAAAGTATTCGCTGAAGCTGCGAGAGAAAATTACCTCTCAATAACGCCTGACTTAACGTATTTAGCTGTGATATATTCAGGGAATAATGTCCAATACTTTAAGATGAAAGATGTTCTTCAACAAACAATGCTTCATGAGGTAAAAGAGCTTTCATTAATACCTTACTCTATACTGTTAGTAGCTATTTTAATTGTAGCTTTCATTATTATTCTGAAAAGGGTCATAAGGTAGTAGCATGAGAACAGGGTATGAAACTCTTGGTTATTTAATTGAGATAATTACATTGTTTATGGGTCGGTTGTTCCGGTTTTCATCAGCTTTCAGAGACCCTCTTACTCCTCACTCCCATTATCTTATTTAATTCTAAGAAATCTTTTAATATTTTCAATAACGTACTCGGATATTTCTATTTGCCTACTCTTGCGGTGAACAAGCAACACTCATCCCCTTTAGCTATACACTTAACTTCTTCCACAATTACATCTTTATTCTCAATTTTCGACAATAATCCTGCAAGTACTCCTTTAAAGAAGTATCCTGATGGCTCTTTAGATGGTTTGCACATCATACACTCTATGGAGTCACCTATTTTTACAGTGTACGTTCTTTCTAAGGGGTTGAAAGATATTTCCTCAATAATGCCCCATCCTGTAGCCCTAACTAAAGCGGAAAAGAGTGCCAATATTTCTTTCTTCGAGGATGCTATTTTCCTATAGTCCTCATATACGTCTTCTCCAACCTTTTTACCTTGATAGTATAGGAATACCTTTCCAGCATCACCTAACGCTACTTTTATATCCCTAAATATTCCCTTCAGTACGCTTTCCCTAGCAATCCACGCTCTACTACCCAATGCAAGTACTGGAAAATGAACAACATCTATAATGAAGCCGTTAAATAAGGGTTTAAACGATACAGCATCCTTTAC
>QMRV01000081.1 GCA_003649445.1 Thermoprotei archaeon
AATACTATTTACTTCGCTTGGCGCATTACCTATAGCATTATTCTTCCCTACACCAACGTTCGAAAAATTAATGTTTACTTTACCTTCCCTACTTTACCTGGCAGTAGCATGCACTATCGTTACGAATTCGTTACAGCTTTACGGTCAAAAATATGTTTCAAGCACTCAAGCGGCAATAATTTACCTACTTGAACCTGTTTTTGCAGCAATACTATCATACTTAATATTGGGTGAGGTTTTCACGTTAAAACAAACAGCTGGTTCAGCGCTTATACTTTTAGCTATGGCTTTAAGCACTATAAAAACCAAAAGCAACAAGATTTAAACGTCATTTCGAACCTAAAAAGTTAAGGCAATAAGCAAATTCCAGTTTATACAACTTAGCTAAAGAACAGTACCTTATGAAGAGGTGCTAATGCTTGACAATTAAATCTAGAACATTTGTTATACTAGTTGTTGTAATGCTTGCTATTCTTGATCATGCAGTTTTTGAAAGACAAATAGTTCTAACTTTTTAAAATTCTTTCACCTCACCTAACACCTTTCCTTCAACGCACCCCCATAACCTACAGCACAGGAGATTATGTAGTGAAATATGTTAGATAATTCTTAGTAGTTAAGGCCGATAAGAAATCCTATAAGATTGGTGAAACTATCGTTAACCAAGGCTATAGAACTAGCTATTTTAAAGAACTGGAATGAGATGTGTCGGTCCTAGAAAGACAATACATCACGCCATGATGAGAAAAACTTAAGATGTACTCACATAATAATTGGAAGATTCCACGCCGATGCAGGAAACTACTATGGTTCATATGAAGCAAGGGAAATATTCAATGGTTTTCTAGATGTAGGTTCAATACTCATGCTCATAAAAGAGGCTTTCTACAATGGGAAACACAGTAATAAGGTGAAAGACCGCTAGAACATATGATGAGACTTGAAGTTGCATATACTATTTTAAATTTAAGAACCCATTTATATAATAATCTATAGGCACACTATTTTATTTGACCACTATAGGGCTTAAGGATGAATAGTAAAATAATTATATAGAGAGCGTAATGTGAAAATTAAGAATAAATGTCATATATTACATCAAAACATGAGATGTTAATTGTAAATTTTTCAACTCATCTTGTCAAAATTGAAATTCGGCTCTTTTACGTGAACAATAAATCAGAACTGCACAGGGAAAATTACTAGTCAAAAAGGAGAATAAAGTACTGCAAGTAACGACTAGAACAGCAAAATATTGGTTAACTTTCCAATATGTTGTTATAAACGTTGCATACACCGAGTAGAAGGGTAAATACTTATAATCACTTAAATTACTGAGAAAAATATAAAGGGCATATACCAAACCTTCATGATATCTATGTTTCAATACCATAGTTATCGTAAATATATGTTAGCAAATTAGAATTTTCATTAAAACTATTATAACATAATGGTCTAACTTAGCTTATTATATCAAAGATAAAACAAGCATCTTACGATATAATTTAGCGAGCTAGGGCATAGTAGAACAAAGAGTATAAAAGATAAAAATGTTGGGGTCAATATGTAAATACCGTTTCTAAATGTCTTTTACGCACCCTTACTCTTTAAATCTTAAAGCAAAATAGCTAATACTCATGAGGCTCTTGCATGTAAAAGAATAACAAGTTCTGAAATAATGAGAACAGATCAGGTTTTAATATAGTGGAGGTTAGTTGATGAGCTGAACAGTCAAAATATATTGAGTAGAAGGTCAAATGCTTATAGGCTATGATCGATTTCCTAGAATTCTGATATTCGTAAAAGATATTAGAGCTGTAAAGCTTGAAGATGCCGTTGTGATAGCGTGTTCTGAGCTTAGAAGCCGTATGAGGATACTTAGAGTTTATGAAATACCTCCTGAGGAGACCAAAGATTCCAATGTTTACAGATTAAGCTTAAATAGGATAGTGCCTTATATAGTAAATAACATAAGTTTAACGTCAAAAGGGGCAATCTAAAAGGGGGAGCTAGAAAGAAGATATTATGGAATTATAAATGTTACAGTTACAATATAGTGCTGTTAAAGACGCTTTAGATGCTCTTGTCGCTGCTTTTAACGATATAAGATTAGTTAAAGATGAACTGAAAACCCTTTTCACAACTCGGTAGGAAGGAAAAATCTCAGTTCCGCTAGGATCACGTTTGCTTATCCCAGCTAAGATAACTGTGCATTCTAAAATGATTTTAATCTCGGGGCTGAAGTATTCACTGTTCTTAAAACCAGAAGATGTTAAGAAGACTAATATGAGAGAGGGAGCGGTGGAGACATTGAGACGATCTCCAGAGAAATATAAGTGAGCTCGTAAGAAGAATGATAATTCTTCAACAATAATATTAGAAAAACGCAGGGAAAATTAGTGCATAAAAACAAAATAAAACTTGGACTCTAATTCATGAAGCTTTATCATAGTACACTACGTTGAAGGTACATAGCATTGTTCAGTAAGCTAGGGAAGATTTTTAGAGATTTAGCCTTAGAAGATATCAGGAGAAATTTCTAAAGAAAGTTTAATGAAATTCTCGACGAGCTTCTCTTAGAACTTATTGAATATGATGCAGCTCTCATAACAGCAAAAATAATAAATAGAGTGCGGAAGAAAAACGAGGAAAGTCCTTTAAACTAACGAGAAAGCTGTTTAAAAACCTTAAGGGAAAGTTTAATGAAACGCTTTAAAACAAGGAAAAATAATGTTGAAGTTTATTAGAAGACTATCGGCCTAATAGCGGGGCTATTTCTTTTTCCCAGCGTTCTAGCCATTCGCCAATATGTTCTGCAATATATCCTTCGTCAAATTTTAAAAGCTTTGTTTCGATTTCTTCACGGGTAGGTACAAACGGTGCAACTTCCGGATAAATCTCAGCATATTTATTTGTTGGGAAACAACCTATAGTGTTAGCATGTTTTTCATTTTGCTCCTTGGCTAGAACGAAGTTAATGAATAGCTTAGCTTCCTCTGGATGTGGTGCATTCTTTACTAGAGTTAACCCATCAAGACCTACCGGTACTCCTTCCTCCGGAATTACTCTCTTTACAGGTACTCCTGCCTTTATTAATGCTGCTGAAGTGAAGCTAAGTACATCCCCTATCCATGCTTCGCCAGAAGAGATTAGATCAAATGGTTCCATATCTGTACGGTAAACGTAAGCTAAATTGCCCATTTCTGCAAGCTCTTTTATTTTCTCAAAGGCGGGTTCTACATTATATTCGCTGCCACCCCATGCCCTCGCAATCATAACAAATCCATGTGCATTATTATATGGTATGGCTGAGAGCATTACAACGCCTTTAAAGTCAGGATCCCATAGGTCCTTCCATGAGGTAATGTTTTTCTTTATTTTGTCTGTTCGATAGATAAGTTCAGTAGTATACCCGTACATACCAACGAAGAATATTCTTCCCTTTTCATCAGTTAACTTGGCAAAATCATATATGTTGTTTAACTCGGGAATTTCCTCAGGCTTTAACTCTTCGATTAAACCTTCTTTCCATAGCTTTATAGCATTTGAAGGGCACATACATGCCACATCAATTTCCGGGTGTTCCTTTCCTAGACGGACTCTAGCTTCGGCGTCAGCTGCCATTCCTTCTATAATTATGACCTTAATGCCATATTTTTTCTCAAAAGGTTCAACTATGTTTTTCCTGAAGCTTTCACCTAAATCTCCACCCCATGTATGGACTACTACAACTCGCTCCTTTCCTACACCAGCTGTATAGTAGTACAAGATGCCTCCTGCCAATATTATTAATATCGCTACTGCTATGTAAATTAGCTTGCCCCTACCCATGCTTCCACCGTTCTTTACGCTTGTTTTTATTTAGTTAACTCAGAGGCTAAATATTTTTCTAATTTTAGATTTGTGGCGAAAGTGTTTGAGACTTACCCATTTATGCTTACTTTAGTATCCCTAATACTGATCTTAATCCTAAAGTTCTATCTAGAATAATTACAAGCACTAGTACATATATTATTAGAAATGTTGAAATTACAGCTACAGTTGGATTAATGCTCCATCTAATATAGTAAAAGAATTCTACTGGGAATGTCACAAACCCGGGAGTTGAAAGGAAAATAGCTACGACGAACTCATCAAAAGACATAGCAAATGCAAACAACCAGCCAGCTATAACTCCAGGTTTTATTAGAGGAAATGTTACTTTAAGGAAAGTTTGTAACCTATTTGCTCCTAAAGTCATTGCTGCTTCTTCTAAAGTAACATCAAAAACTTGTAAGCAAGCTTCAATAGTTCTTAGAGCATATGGAAGGGTTACTATGATGTGCCCTATTGCAAGGTTAATAAAGGGAGCCCGCATACCCGTCGTTGTGAAGAATCTGTAGAGTGCCATACCAGTAACTACCAGTGGTATTATTAATGGTGAAAGAAGTAAATTATTTAACAAGTTTTTCCCAGGAAAATCATATCTTACAATAGCTAATGATGCTAACAACCCTAGAATAGTTGAGACTGTTGCCACGAATACGCCTAGCTGAATACTTATCAGAAGAGGCTGAACAAACTGCTTTAGACCTAGGGCTTCAAAATACCACCTAAGCGTGAAACCTACTGGAGGAAAAGTGAGATAGGGTGTATCGCCGAACGAACTTCCAACAATAACTATTAAGGGCAATAGCAGGAAGAAGACGCTACATACAAGTGCGAATATTGAAAAAACCTTAGCTACCTTGTCAATTCTAATTTTTTTCAATACTTCAGACCCCTCGTAACTATTTTTTGATAGACTACGATTATAACTAAAGAAATTACTAGCAAAATTATTGCTGCGGCGGACGCGAACGGATAGTTTACAACAAACATACATTGATCATAGATTATATTTGCTAGCATTTTCACCTGGTCTCCGCCTAAGAGCAGAGGAATTATAAATGCGCTCATTCCAAGACAATAACTAATTAAAGATGCTGCCATGATTCCTGGAGTAGAAAGTGGTAATGTTACCTTTAAAAATGTTATTATTTCGTTAGCTCCTAGTGTCTTAGCTGCTTGTTCAAGTTCAATAGGAATTTTATCGATAACACCAACTAAGGTGAATACAACGAAAGGTATCAAGAAATATACTAGTCCAATAGTAACAGCCAACTCTGTACCCAAATAAGAAGCCGAAGATGGGATTCCAAAAGCGTTCAATACTCTATTTACTAAGCCTGTTCGCCCTAATATTATTCGCCAAGCAAACACTCGAACCAGTATGCTTGTCAGAAATGAAAAAAGTGTAACTGAAGTACATACTCTTCTTATAAGCGGTGATCCTCTTACAATATAATATGCTAGTGGGTAGCCTATAATTAGAGATAAAGCTGTAGAAACAAGAGAAATTCTTATTGTTCTATAAAGGACGTTTAAATAAGCAGGAGTGGTGAAGAACATTAAATAGTTTTCAAGAGTGAACGCAGGTTCCATAATTCCTGGGCTAACAAATTTGTTGAAAGAGTCTCTAGCTATAGCAAGAATGCTAAGGAGAAAGAAAGCCATAATTGCCAGGGTGGGGATAAGTAAGAGAAGGATGTTTGCACGTTTATTCCCTATCATGAATTATCACTTCTCTTCTCATGGCTGTTCCATCTATTCTACTTTTAGGATATAGGAGGACTCTTTATTCCATCCTACATATACTTGGTTACCATGAAAGATCTTACGTGAATATGCTTTAATCAGCCTGTTTCTAACCCTTATCCAATATTGAATCCTATCACCCATATAGAAACTGTTCACTATTTTACCTTCGAAAATATTATCACTTGATATAGGGCTGGCAGAAACCATGATGTCTTCTGGTCTTACGAAGACTATTACACGTTCGCTACTCATTAATTTATTAGTAGTTCTACTACAGAAAACAAATTCATCTCCTATCTTTACTTTGACGTAGCTATCGGCTATCTCAGCTACTTTTCCTTCAAAAGAGTTAATTTCACCGATGAAATTAGCTACGAAAAAGTTTTTAGGCTTTCTATAGACTTCCATTGGCCTATCTATCTGTTCTATTTTACCTTTAGACATAACACAAACACGATCTGACATAGAAAGAGCTTCTAATTGATCATGAGTAACATATATTGTGGTAACACCTAGTTTCCTCTGAAGAGTCTTTAACTCGGCTCTCATTTCCTCTCGCAATTTGGCATCTAAGTTACTTAAAGGCTCATCTAATAAAAGGATCGGAGGCCTTAACGCTATGCTTCTAGCAAGAGCAACACGTTGTTGCTCACCTCCGCTAAGCTCTCTTGGGTACCTGTTTTCGTATCCTTCTAATTTCACCATTCTTAATGCTTCTTGAACTCTTTCCCTTATTTCCTCCTTACTTAACTTCCTTATTTTAAGACCAAATGCAACGTTTTCAAAAACGGTCATATGAGGGAATAATGCATAGTTTTGAAAAACATAACCGAATCTTCGTTCATAAGGAGGGATGTTTGTTATATCTTCTCCATCCAATAAAATTTTACCACTATCTGGTTTTAATATACCAGCGATAATTTTTAGTATAGTGGTTTTACCGCAGCCGCTTGGGCCAAGGATAGTAAAGAATTCTCCACTATTGACCCTAAAGGATATATTTTTGACAGCTAACGTTTTACCGTAGTATTTTGTAACATTTACAAGTTCTAGGTTTCCACCTCTCCTCATTTAATAGACCTCATTTGGTTTATTATTAAATACTGGTTCTTGCATTTCACTAGTAATGGTCAGAAATAATATTTAAGAGTAGAGAAAATAAATTTTTCTATATTTGGAAACTGTCGTGAGCGAATAACGGATGAAAATGAAGGCATAAACTATAGTTCTTGATGTAAAACCGGCAGAGAAACAACTGAGCTGTTTTTAGATCTTTTAAGTTAAAAGCTTGTTGATTCAAGAGGGAGAATTGGAAAACACATGTTATCATAACTAATGGGTGTTTTTAATATAATGACCCAAGGACAGGTAAACTATATGATATGTTCCTATACCCAGAACCGTGATTAGACGTTTACCTGCAAGATCC
Organism: Thermoprotei archaeon; assembly: GCA_003649445.1. Next base: position 7,049 of record QMRV01000081.1, read on the forward strand.
TTGTCTATATTTGCTTTAACGCTCCTCAGCTTATTATACTCTTTGATAATAGATATACCATCGTCACTAGCTATACTAGTAGGCTTGGTCTTCGTGAACTCGAATTTCTAGTCAATAGGGATGTTGAAAGGGTTATGGAAGAATTTGAAAAGCCAAGCAATGTTAGTAGCTTAAATAAGCAGCTTGCATCATTAGCTGCTTGTGGCGTTTCATTTCACTATACTGGACTAACCTATACTCAATATAAGATAATTGAAAAGTACTTTAAGAAAGGAGTAACTAAGGTTGTTGTAGCAACTTCTACCTTAGCTACAGGAGTGAATTTGCTTGCTAGAAGAGTTATTATACATTCTCACGTGAGATACGAGCCAGGCATAGGCAGTGTACCTATTAAGACTATGGAGTATAAGCAAATGTGTGGTAGAGCCGGTAGACTCGGGTACGATGAAGTAGGAGAAGCAATAATATAAGCCTGAAAACATATTTTCTAAACTTGGAAGAGAAAATGCGTTAAGAACATTTATACTAGCTTTAATTGCCTCCGGTTATGCTGAAAACATAGATGATGTTGTTAAACACATCAGAAACACGCTTTACTATAAGTAGTTCGGGTACGGTGATATTAAGTTAAAGCTACAGGAGATTACAAGCTTCCTATGTGAAAGCGAATTTATAACAAAAACTCCTCTTCTTAAACCTACAAGGCTGGGTAAGAGAGTTTCCGAACTATACATAGACCCACTATCAGCTATAATATTTATTAAAGGCATTAAGGGAGTAAAAAGGGTTCACGATATTGCCGCTTTAACCCTCATAGCATTAACATCAGATATGCCTAAGCTCAGTGTTCGAAGATCCGAAATAAGCCTTATTGATAGATTTCTAGGTGAAGTATGCAACTACTTAACTTTCGATCCTTACGAACTAAGTTTTATCAGCGACTACACTATTACCTCAGCTATTAAAACGACTATGTTCCTTCGCGATTGG
>QMRV01000082.1 GCA_003649445.1 Thermoprotei archaeon
GCTTCTGTTGACGCTCCTCTAATTTCAACTGCCTTTCCTCTAGCCTAGCAAATCTTTCATCAAGTTTAGCAAACCTCTCCTCTAATTTCTGTTGTCTTTCCTCTAGTCTAGCAAACCTTTCTTCCAGCCTCTGTTGGCGCTCTTCTAGTCTGCTAAACCTCTCTAAAAGCTCACTCATACCAAGTAAACCCATTACAGCATAACGAAACTCACGGTCCTCTTCAATAAGCCTCAAAATCTCTTTCTTCAACATAGTAGACTTCATTCCAGTCACCATAAACTAGGGCCAACAACTATATAAACTTAGCAACAGCCAAACATTAAACAGTACGCTTAAGAGAATTGAACTCTTAGCAAATAAGCTTGGTTACATGGCTTCATCAGATTTAGAAATTATAGCCAATAAAATGCTTAGATCAAATTCCGTAAGAAGCTAAAGCACCTAGGTCTTTTTGAAAATAAAATCTTCTTCACTTAGCGTTCCCTTTTATACACAACTACTCGGGCTTCTTGTACTTCAAGCTGAGTACCTCTAAGTAGAAACCAAGCCTCATGGCAAAAGCTCTCAGAGGAATAAGTGTCATCAACGGAATAATCGTAGAAGGGTCTCTCTTCGCACGAGCTAAAAAACGTCTATACTTCGAGAAAAGCCTCGCTCCCTCTTGGCTACCGGAAGCAAAATACTTGTAAAAAACTCTACTACGAACACCTTTAAGCTTCCACACAACTCTAGCAGTACCTACACCGATATAGTATCTCTTCAATAAAACGGATCTAATTGAAATAACTTCGTCGTGAAGTAAATAAGCGTCCTTAATCAAAGGTAATTCACCCAGCTTAATGCCAGCGACCTCCATTCTATAAAAGAAATCTAAGTCCTCGACATACGGAATACGAGGATCCTGTAAACCAACCCTACTAAAAACACTTCTCTCGAAAAGCCTGTAGTGTGCAACCCTATACCCCCTAGGATACTTAATAATATTCTCAGCTCTAGCCAAAGCACTCTTCTTAAACACAGGAACCTCAGGTATCCTCAAAGCTCCAACTCCTCTCTCTTCAGCATAGTTAACAGCTACTTCGAGTAGCCTAGGAAGCATATATTGATCACTATCGAGGAAAAACACCCACTTTCCACACGAAGCCTTAACACCAATATTCCTCTTAATAGCCTGAAATCTGTAAGGAACATCAATATACTTGTGTCTACTAGGATCAGTAGACTTAATCCACTTTAAAGCAACTTCCCTCGTGGAATCACGGCTCAAACCATCAACAATAATCACCTCATAGTCATCAAGCGTCTGCTTCTCAACACTCTCAAGACACTTAGCAAGAGTCCTAGCAGAATTATACGTAGGAATAATAATTGAAACAAGCACATCGCCCCCCACAGAGACCCTCAATTGAATTAACTTCGATTAAAATATACTTTTAGCCGTATCAGGACAGTGCCACTAAACTAATTTTTTACACCTAGCTTTCTACGAGCCCTCTTAATTGCAGCCAAACGCTCACTAAACTTCCTTAAAGAATAAACTTCCTTCAAGTGACCGTGAATAAGTTCAAGAAGCTCTTCAGCTACATCCCTATGCTCCTCCACAACATTACACTTCTCCAAAGGATCTTTATCCAAATTATACAGCTCAAGCTCCTCAACTCCACGCAGCCTACTGTATATCAGCTTCCAAGAACCATGAATCACCGACACAGCGAATCTAGAAACATCATACCTAAAGTTCTCTAAATCAGGAAAAGCAGTCTCAGCAAAAACAGGGCGAAAAGCCTCCTTTCCACCAGCCGAACCCCTCAAACTCTTACCTCTAAAAGTAGGCGGAGAACGGCCTCCTACTAAATCTACTATTGTTGGTGCTAGATCTAGCAACTGAGCTACGCAGGTCTCAAGATTTATGTTTTCTACAATACTCCCACACAGTATCAAAGGTACTTTAAGTACTTCGTTATAGAGAATATAGTATTCATGACCGTACTTCCCGTGCTCTTTAAAAGCCTCCCCGTGATCTGACGCAATAATCAATAAGGAATTTTCTAAGAACCTCGTATTTTCAAGCTTCTCAAGTAATTCTATAATACTGTCTGTGACATATCTAGCGCAAGCACTGTATAGTTTCATTAAACTACGTAGCTTCTCTCCACTTACTTTTTCTAACTTCTCTGCATAGTTAGTAAGATAGGCTTCCTTCCTGCTAGAGAACCCTATATCCGATAAATATTCCTCAGGTGGAACATAAGGAAAATGAGTATCCATGTAATGAATCCATAGAAAAACCTTCCTGTCACTACTGTAGTTTTCCTTAACCCATTTCAGAACATAGCTATTGAGTTTCCTAGCCTCGACATATGGTAGCTGTAGCCCCCTAAACCCAAACTTAATGCTCCACATTAAATTACGTAGCCATCTATTACGCTTAAGAACACTTTTCACAAACCCGACAGTACTCTCTACAACACTCTCTTTCTTTCTCTCCTTAAAGGGATGATAATATAAAAGATCATGGTACTCATGAAAACCGCGATCCCATCCAAAAAGCTTAGATAAAAACGGATTAGTATTAAACCCCACCGTATAGTACCCATACTTACTCAACACTTCACTAAGACAAGGAATACCATACCTAAGCCTAAGCCCCCCGTGAACTAGAAAAGAAGTAGAAGACATAATCGAAGGAAAACTCTGAGTAGTGCCAGGACCATTACTGTAAGCACACAGAGAAACTCCTCCAAACCTACTACAAATCCTCGAAGCTAAGTAAGAACTATAATCGTAACGCAGAGAATCAATAGTCAACAACAATATATTCCTAGGAGCCTCGCTCATTCACCGCAACTACATTCATACAGATATATATGCCTTGCTAAGTAAACACCTATTAAACAATATCTTAAATACCGTGCTTTATTTACTGAAAGTAGTGGCTCAAGAAAAAAGTCTACCAAAAATCTCTGTAATCATACCAACACGTGACAGACCCAAAGATCTAGCAGAAGTACTCCTATCGATATTAAACCAAGAATACCTACCCCACGAAGTAATAATAGTAGACGGCTCCCCTCGAAAAACAGCAAAATCAGTATACGAGGCATATGTCCAAAAATTCGAGAAAGCAAATAGCAAACTAAAGTACATAGAAGAAGGAGGCATAGGACTAACCACTGGAAGAAACCTCGGCATAAGAGCAGCCGAAGGAGACGCAGTACTCTTCCTAGACGACGACGTAGTCCTAGAAAAAGACACCATCCTCACACTAGCCAAATTCCTCAAAGAAAACCCTAAAGCACTAGGCATACAGCCTAGAATAATTACCACAAAAGAAAAAACAGGCAAAAAACTCTCAGAGAGAATAATTAACGCTGTCCGCAAAACACTAATGCTTTCATACCGCGAAGAAAACAAACTAGCAGTACGCAGATCAGGAGCAAGCATATACCCATACCCCCACACAAAAACAATACAAGCACAAAGACTATCCGGCTGCTGCAGCTGCTTCAGAAAAGAAGTATTCAAGACAATGAAATTCGACACAAAGCTAAAGCGGTGGAGCTACATGGAAGACCTAGACTTCTCCTACAGACTACATAAAAGAAACCCTGGAACACTCTACGCAATCCCCTACACCAAAATAGTACACAAAGAGTCCGGTGAAGCAAGACTCCCTTCGAAAACACAAACATACATGAAAACAGTCTACTGGTACTACATATTCTTCAAAGACATCTACGAAGGATCCCTACTAAACCTAATAGCGTTCCTCTGGGCACAAGCAGGAACACTATTCCTCGTACTAGCCAACACCATAGCTAAACGAAAAAACAAAAACTACAGAAAAACCCTCATCTATTTAATCGAATCACACATCTACGCCCTAAAAAACCTAAAAAACATAGTAGCACAAAACCTAGAATTCTTCAACAAAAAACTACTTCAAGCAAAGAAACCCAGCTAACCTCCCCCGAGCCAGCCTCCAAGCCCTAAACGCGAGTCCTCGAGCATAGTTATCTACAGCAAGCACTAACACAAAATACACAGCAGCACCCAAAGCAATATACACTAAGAGCTTAGGTATCAAATCCATAATTCTCACCTCAATAACACTCCCGGCACCCAGCAAGAAAAGAACAACACCCATAACTAAACTAGCTGACAAATACTTAAACGCGGAGCCAAGCGGCACCCTATAGTCAATAATTTTCTTAGAGTAAACATACTCCCACGCCAAAAACAGCGCCTTACCCAAAGCAAAAGCAGCAGCCCAAAGCAAAGCAATATCAGCTAAACGCAAAACAAGAAAAACTACAAGAATAGCTAAGTAAATGCACTGAAACAGAGACTTAGCAGTAGGAAACACAAAGAGCCTACTTTTCAAGTACTCATCGAAACCAGCCTTCTCCCTAGCATCCACTTCCTCAGTACCAAGAATAACAACCTCAAGCACCCTAGTCAAACTAGCCAAAAAGAGAGCAAAAGCCATAACAGGCAAAACAGCAGATGCAGACAAGTACTTCACGCCGAAAATACAGAGTAGAGAAGGAGCCATCACCACAAGCCCCACACTCATAGGAAAAGCAAACATAAAAGTAAGCCTCAAAGTCTCCTCAATATCCCCACTAGACTTCTTGGCCAAAATCCTAGGGTAAAGCGCCTGAGAAAAAGCAGAAGAATAAAGCACAGTTTGGGCGAGAACTTGAGCAACCCTAAACATAGCGACAGGCAAAGTAGATCCAGCAAAATAAACCACAATATATACGTCAACTGCTCCAATAAAATCCGTCAGCTGATAATACAGAGGAATCCAAGCCAGCCTCAAATACCGCTTCACATGCTCAAACTCGAAGCTACTTTCCTTAACCATAGGAAAAGTGGCGGCAAGTAAGTAAACCATCTTAGCTAGCTGAGCAGCCATGACAGCCACAAGAGCACCTAAAAGCCGCCACCCACCAGTAACCACAATTAAGTAAGCTGCAGCTACCTTGATGATCTCAAACAAGAGAAAAGAGTACCCGATATACTGAGGTGCATATCCCTGACTAACACCTTCTAATGCGGTCGAAACACATGAAAGAAAAACATGGGGGGAAAAAACCAGAAAATAAAAGAAGTCTAAGTGTAGAGAGTGGCACAGAAAATTAGACAAAATAACATATCCGATAGTGGCTAATGTACCTGTGATAATAGAAAAAACTAGAGTAGATTTTGCAACGTTTTCTCCTCGAGCAATAAAACGCGGCGCCCAATATCTTACAATATTAACAGTTAAAACAAAGTAAGTAACAGTAATCGAGATAACTTGCCACAAACCAAAATCGAGCGACGAAAGCTTCCTCGTAACAATAATCGTAAAAGCCAATCCAGTCAAAACACTAAACAACATAGACGAAAACGAAACAAACCCAGCATAACGCAACCTAACTTTAGCACCAAACACACAGTATGATTGACTAAAAATATAAAAACTCTCCTCTATAAAATTGCCAATTCACTTAGATGAAACTTCTTCTCGCCCCCTTATGACAAGGAGAACTTTACTTTAACTACTTTCTACAACAATATTTCAATATTGATGTACTATGGCGCATATTATAAAATTTTTTTATAGACCTCAATATATTCTTTTACGGTTTTTCCCCAACAAAAATATTTGGCTCTCTCAATACTTCTTTTTGACTGTTTATAATATTCTTCCTCGTCATCAATTAAACTCTCTATTTTATCTGCTAAATCAAAGCTATCTCCTGGATAAAATGTTAAGGACTGTGGGCCTGCAACCTCATAAGCTCCACCAGCTCTCGGCACAATAACAGGTAACCCGGAGCCCATAGCCTCTAGTACAGAAAATCCAAAAGGCTCTGCAGAAGCTGTGTGAACATAAATAGACGCTATTCTATAAAGCTTAATTACATCATAGAAAGGCATTCTTTTAAGAAACCGCACTTTATTTTCTAGCCCCATCTTTTTAACAAGTTTCAAAATCTTAAATCTTAAAGGCCCATCTCCACGTATGATTACTTTAAATAATTTTCTTCCTCTAACTAGTTTCAATGCATGTAAAAAGACTTCAGGCTCTTTTGCGGGAACAAACCTACCTATCCATAAAAGTACATGTCTTTTTCTAGGAACCCGAGGAACATTTACTCTAAATTCATCTAAGAGACCGTGATAAATCACCTTTGTAGCTTTTACACCTAAATACTTATAGAGCATTGTACTGGTATAATTACTTATCGCAATTATAGGAACGCCTATGCTATAGAGTACTTCTAAACACTTCATTTCTTTAATATAGTAAGGTTTTTTCGAAAATGTCTCTACCCAAATATTAGGATATCCATGCTCCGTTAAGATAATTTTCTCAAAATTACTTATACTGCAACCATCTATGGCTGAATTAACATGAAAAACATCATACTCCAAACATGAAGCAATTTTTTCCAAAAAAATACTTCTAGTAAATAAGTTTATATATGGGAGACGAGTTTTCGGTAAGAAAAGAAATCTAATACCGTCAATGTTATATTTTTTATCAGAAATTAAAATAACAATGTGATTTTTCTTCAGTTCATTAAGCATGCCAATAGTATAATGTTCTACGTGAGGAGTAAAAGCTATTTTCACGAAGGTAGTATATTCAGATGTTATATAAAATCTGCTTCAGAACTCACAGCCCCGTTAAAGACATTTACCAACATTAGTATAGGAACATATCTTTATATCAACGTTTCTCAATAGATTTGAGGTCTAAGAGCCAGGTGATTAACATTAAAATAGTAGTTGCAAACTATGCGTGGAACCATCTAGGCGGGGCAACTTTAGTTTGTGCTCATGCAGCAAAAGCTTTTCTCGATAAAGGTTTCGACGTCATAGCAGTCTCACTGACCAACTTCAATAAAAATGAATATTTAAAAGAATATGGTATAGATTTAAAAAATATTAAAGTATACTCGCTAATTTCAAAAGATCCCTCAGCTTTTAGTCTCTACTATAGACTCATATACTGGATTCCTTTAATGAAAGCAATTAAAAAAGAAAAACCTCAAGTACTTTTCACAGACGTAGAACTTTACAAACCTGTACTAAAACTCAAAAAGAAGATCGGTTTCAAAATACTAGAATATATACACTTTCCCTATGTAGTAGAAAAAGATAAGATAAATGAACTACCGATAGAATACATAAAAGCTCTAAAGGAATACTTAGGAGAACTAAAAACTCAATACAAGAAATACGAAAAACATCTTTGGAAATACTACTATAAATTCTGGCTAAAACTTTACAAAAAAGTAGCTAGAGAAAACCCCTTCCACTACGCTGACGTAGTAATGTCCAACTCAAAGTACACTGCTAGGTTATCGAAAATAGTGTGGGGTAGAGAGCCAATAGTTCTAAATCCTCCCGTTAAAATAAAAGATTTCACTAAATATTCTACAAAATCAATTGATCAAAGAGAAAATGCTGTTGTTATGATAAGTAGAATATCTCCAGAAAAAAGAATAGAGGAAGCAATAGATGCAATAGCATTAACCAAAACAAAACCACTACTTAGAGTAATAGGAAGAATATCACCATATAATATAAAGTATAAAAAATACTTAGAGAGAAAGGCTAAAGAAAAAAACATTAAAATAGAATTTCAGTGTGATGTTCCTAGAGAAAAATTAGTAGAACTTATAGCGAGGTCGAAAATATTCATACACACTACAAGAGGAGAACACTTCGGGATAGCAGTAGTTGAAGCAATGGCTGCGGGACTGCCAGTTATTGTCCATAAAAGTGGAGGCCCCTATGAAGATATAATAGACTATGGAAAATACGGAATGTTCTACGAAAATTTAGTTGACCTTTCTCAAAAAATAGATGAATTATTAAAAGA
>QMRV01000083.1 GCA_003649445.1 Thermoprotei archaeon
ATCTTCTTAACTAACTATTCTAAGTTTAACTAAGTGTGTAGCACAAGATATGCATGGATCGTACGCTCTAACCACCATTTCCAACCTTTGCTCAATCGTAGCTAGTTTTTCACCTTTTGAGAGAAGGTTGTTAGCTACTTTAACCAATTCTCTTTCTAAAGGTGGAATATTTTGCTGAGTTGCTACTATTAAATTAACTTTCTTAAGTAAGCCTTTGTCATCTATTTCATAGTGGTGTATTAGTACTCCTCTAGGTGCTTCAACAATTCCTACGCCAATACCTGCTTTAGGTTTAACATGAGCTCTAATGTCTCTGCTAAGTACCTCTTCATCTTCAAGTATGTTCAAAGCTTTTTCAATAGAAGCTATAATTTCCACTGCCCTAGCTAAATTGTATGCACCAACATTGTGGGAGGGTTTCCCTGCTATTTTTCTTAGCATTGCTAAGTAGTTATCGGCAATTGGTGTTCCAAATTTCTCAGCTACGTTTATTCTAGCAAGTGTTCCAACCCTATATTTTTCACCATTAATTCTTAGGTAGGGGTGTTTTACGAAAGAATATCGTACAGAGTCTTCAGCTATGTATTTCAAATAGTCTAAGCCTTTGAAGGAAGCAATGATATTACCCTTAGGATTCATTACATGCAATTCACCATCATATGTTTCGTGGAGACCATGACTAACCAAGCCCATGTAATATGTTGGGTCTTCAGGATATGTGGTGAGTAGTTCATTTTTCTCGTAAATATCGAAAACTGTGTCAACTAATTCCATAGCGTTCTTTAATACTACTTTACCTTTCTCTATTAAAGCTTCCCTTTCTTCACGTGAAAGAGGTTTAGCCATACCGCCCGGCACTATGGTTGATGGGTGAATAGGCCTTCCACCTACGATTTCCGTTATCTCTTGACCATATTTTCTAATAACTATGGCTTTCTTGAATAGTTGAGGGTATTTTTCAGCAATACCTATGACGCCTTCTCCGGGGCATAGCATGTCGGGTAATGCTAGTAAAGCTAGGTGTAATGTGTGGCTATGTATGTAACCTCCGGCATGTAATAATTTCCTAAGTTTTATTGCAGCCTCAGGGGGTTCTACGTCCCAGGCGTCTTCAACAGCTTTAACTGAAGCTAGACCATGTGCTACATAGCATATGCCACATATTCTCTCAGCTAATCTTACAGCTTCCTCGGCTGGTTTATTTTCCATAAATTTTTCAAACAGTCTTGGAGGCTCTATAATGTTTATTTGAAGATTTTTAACCTTATTTTCCTCTACATCTATCGTAATCGCCATATGGCCTTCTATTCTAGTAACTGGCTTTATCTGTACTCTCACTTTTTCTCACCTTGTATTTTCCTAATTAAGTCTTCGATAAGAGAACTTGCGAAAGAGTATTTGTAGAAGTATACGCTATAGGTTCTAAGGTTAAAATCTTTAATCGTATTGTAAGCTATAGTAGCTAAGGTATTTAACATAGCTGCCCCTTGGTCCAGTACTTTCGATGCGGGCCCTCTACATCCATCACACGGTATTCCGGCACGTGGACATTTAGCTCCACATCCAGCTCTAGTTACTGGTCCCATGCAGAAGTATCCTTGCTCTAAAAGGCAAGTATTAGGTTTTGGAGGTTCAAATATTCTCCTTAACCTGCTAGGTTTTTTCCTTGGGGGACCCAAAGGGCATTCATCGCATACCGTTTTAGTTGGTTGAGTAAGCTTCTCACCTTTAGCTAGTGAGAGTATTACCTCCATTATCTCCTTAGACTCGGGAGGACATCCTGGTATTTGAAAATCTACTTTAACATACCTAGATATAGGTGAAACCCTAACTACTTCAGGTACGTTTTCCCTTGGAATTACACCTTTAATTATTGTTGGTGTTTTCTCATAAACATATTTCAGCGATGAGTATAGGTCGAAAAGATTAGATAATCCAGGAATTCCTCCGAAACAGGCGCATGAACCTAAAGCTACTAGGATTTTAGCTTTCCTTCTAGCCTCCTTTAAAACTTCAATATCATGAGATGTCCTGACGCCTCCTTCAACGAGAATTACGTCCACGCTATCCGGTATTCGCTTCACATCTAGAACCATGTATGAATGTACTAGCTCCACATTTTGAAGCAACTTGAGAATGTTTTCATGCATATCTAAAAACGCTACATGACATCCTCCATCAGACATTAAACTAACTATAGCTAGTTTCTTCATTTAAACACCTCCTTAGATTTTAACGGATTAGGTCCTATTTCCTTAATTTTCATGTAAAAATCATTCATGTACTTCAATATCTTACCTGCTTCGCAAAAACCTACTAAATACATTTCTAACCTATCACCACCAAGCCCTACGGTGTCAAGAGTTTCTTTTAGCTTCTTCACCCTAAACTGCGTTCTTAAGTTTCCATCTACGAAGTTGCATCCTCCTTTCAAGCAACCAAATATAATTACTCCATCAGCTCCATTACTAAATGCTTGAAGTATGTGTGTGGAGCTTATCCTACCGGAGCATGGTACTTTAATTACTCTAATACTTTCTAAATAGCTTATTTTCCTCATACATGCAACGTCTATAGCTCTATACGCTGAGTTTTCGCAGAGAAACGCCAATATTAATGGTTTAAACTCTTTCAACTACTTAACACCCCCTTAATAATTTCACTTAACTGTTCATCTCTATAATTTACCAGCTGCATTGCTTCAGCAGGGCATTCGGCAGCACAAATACCGCATTCTTTACACATGACTTCCACAACATTAGATATGCCTTGAACTGAGACTTTAGCTGCATTAAATGGGCATGAAATTTCGCAAACTCTACACCCTATACAGTAGTTTTCATTAACAATAGCTTTGCTTAGCTTAACCTTTATCTCACCTTTACCCAATACTTTAGCTACCTTAGATACAACCGCCAATGCCTGGTTTACCGTTTCCGATATATCTGTAGGTCCTTGTGCTGCACCACATACGAAAATGCCGTTAACGTTTGTTTCGAGTGGGGCAAACTTAGGATGTGTTGAAGCGAAAAACAGGTCTCTTCTAAGACTTACGTTTAAAACCTTAGCTAGTTCAATAGCGTTAGATGAAGGTATGAAGCCTGTCGATAAAACTATTAGGTCAGCTAGTAAACGTTTCCTATTACCGAAAGACTCTACCTCTATTTCAAACTTTTTTAACCTAGTATCCCATTTAACACCAGCTACTTCTCCTTTAACAAAATTCACTCCTAACCTCTCGCATTCCATAAGGTATTTTTCATAATTCTTCCCCATGAGCCTAATATCTTTATAAACTATTGTTACATCTGTTTCAGGGGATCTCTCCTTAATACTTCTAGCGTGTTTTAATGCTATGGAGCAACATATGTTAGAACAGTATGGATTTATTTGAGGGTCTCTTGATCCTACGCATTGTATCATAACTATTTTCGTCGGTTTTCTACCATCAGAAACCCTCACCAACCTACCACCAGTAGGTCCGCTTAAATCAAGCATTCTAGCCAACATTAGCTGGGTAATAATATCAGGGTAAATGCCGTAGCCGTACATGTTTTTGGGGTTAAACTCTCTAAACCCTGTAGTTACGATAATTGCTCCTACGTTTAACTCTATTCTCTCAGGTTTCTCGTTAAGATTTATGGCGTTGAACGGGCATACTTTTTCGCATTCTCCACACTTATTACAGTTTTCTTCATCTATAATGTATGTGCGAGGTAGTGTGTGAGGGGAGGGCATGTATATTGCTTTTCTTTTTGAGAGGCCGAAATCGAATTCGTTGGGAACTTCTATTGGACATACTTCTTCACATACTCCGCAAGCTACACATTTTTCGAAGTTAACATAGGTAGGGTTCTTTCTAATAATTACCTTGAAATTACCTAAATATCCTTCTACATGTTCAACTATAGACTTTGTAAATATCTTTATCCTAGGATTAGTTAGTACTAATTCTACGTACTTAAATAAGCATTTACGATGCCTCTCAAGCTTATAAGGCACCATACATACACCGCAGTCTTCTGTCGGAAAAACTGTTCCTAACTGTAATCCCTTACCACCTAGTGTAGCTTCTTTTTCAACAAGGTAAACTTGAAAGCCATAGTCTGCAAGTTTTAACGCAGCAGTAATACCTGCTATACCTCCCCCTACTACTAGAACAGAGAGCTTAGCTGGAACAGTTACTTCACCTATTTCCTCTAAAGTTTTCACCCTCAATATTGCTGTTTTAACCATGTTCTTGGCTTTCTCAGTTGCTTTAAAGGGATTATCGGAGTAAGGCCAAGCACATTGCTCCCTTATACTAACTATTTCAAGCATACATGGGTTAACTCCTTCTTCGCTCAATATTCTCTTAAACATGATTTCATGGAGTCTAGGCGAACACGCAGCAACCACAACCCTGTTTAGCCTATGCTCTCTAATGGCTTTTTTAAGAGCTTCCTGTCCTTCTCTAAAACATAGGAAGTCGTGTTTTTCAACGTAAACTACGTTAGGTATTTTCTTAACATATTCTTTTAAACTATCTAAGTCTACAATGTTAGATATTTCGCCCCCACACTTACATATGAAAACGCCTATTCTAGCCTCACTCATAGTATCACCTGCTTGAGTTCTTAACAGGGATTTTACATGCTACTTCAAGAAAACGCTTGGTCATAGTAGCTGGAGCGTTTACTATGTTAACTTTTTCAGGAAATAAACCTAGTTCCTCAAAAACCCTCCTAATAAGTTCTACCTTATACTTAGCAGTCTTAGCTCCTAATTCGAAATGGCATCTTTCTAGCGGGCAGCCTACTAGAAGAACGCCGTCTGCACCGTAATTAAGTGCTTCGAGAATGTGAGTTATCGAAATTATTCCAAGACATGGAACAGTTATTGGAATTATTTCAGATGCGTATTTTTCACGGTAGAACCCTAATGCATCCATTAGCGTGTGCCCGCATTCTTCACAGCATAACGCAATAACTACTCTTTTCCTTAAAGCCCTAGCCTCATCTATAATTGCTTTAATTTGCCTAAGCAGCAACTCATTAGTGTTATTAACTATATTAAGAGCATTGTTAGGGCAAACGCTAGCACATGTTCCACAGCCCTGACATAATAGCTCATCTACCGATGGACCTTTCTCAGTAAGTGTTAGTGCATTATATGGGCATGAAATAACACATAGGCCGCATTTAGCACAGAATTCTTCGTCTAGAATAGGTGGTGTAAGTTTTTTCTCTAAATAGCTAGTTACATAGAGTGCGGCTAATGTAGCTGCTGCACTTGCCTGAACAAGTGTTTCTGAAATGTTTTTAGGTCCTTGACACGTACCGCATATGAAAATACCCGGTACTTTAGTTTCTACATTACTTACTTTCTCATCTAGTTCTTTAAAGAACCCATATTCGTCTAGTTCTATGTCTAGGATTTCAGCTAGTTTCTTAGAATTTTCTCTAGGAACAAGAGCGCAAGATAGTACTACTAAGTCTGCAGTTATTGTACCTGTTTTTCCAAGAGAATCTACATATTTTACGAGCAAACTCCCAGACTTATCCTCATATACCTCAACTACATCGCCTTTAATGAATTTCACACCAAGCTCATCCCTAGCTTGAACGTAAAGTTCCTCGAACCTCCCATAAGTCCTTATATCCTTATATAATATTGTGATTTCAGCTTCAGGAATGTATTCTGTTTTAATCAGTACAGCGTTTTTAATGGCTTCTGTACAGCAGTATCTTGAACAATAGGGGTTAGTATCGGGGTCTCTTGATCCTACGCATTGTATCATAACTATTTTCGTCGGTTTTCTACCATCAGAAACCCTCACCAACCTACCACCAGTAGGACCTAGGGGGTCCATTAGCCTCTCTAATTGTAATTGCGTTATAATATCCTTGTACTTACCATAGCCGTACTTAGGTATAGTTGATGGGTTAAACTCTTCAGAACCTGTAGCAACAATAATTGCTCCTACTTCAACTTCTACTTCCTCTGCTTTCTGGCTGAAATCTATGGCATTGTAAGGGCAGACTTCTTCACAAATATTACACGAGTTCTCGGTAAAGTGTAGGCAGTAATTAGGGTCTATGACGTACCTGGGAGGTACAGCGTATGGAAGAGGAATGTATATTGCTTTACGTTTACTTAAACCTCTATCCCATTCATTAGGAACTAATTGAGGACACTTCTCAGAACATAATCCACAGTTAGTGCATCTATCATAGTTAATATATTTGGGCTTCTTAATTATCTTAACCTTGAAGCCCCAAGGGTACCTTTTAACATCAGAGATTTCACAGTACGTAAGTAGTTCAATATTAGGATTCTCATAAACCTCTAAAGGTTTTGAACTTTTAACGCAAATAGCACAGTTACATTCGTTAATAGAAAACGTCCTATGTAGTAAAGAGGCTAAACCGCCTATAGCTGGACTGGACTCTACTAAGTACACTTTAAAACCTTGGCTAGCTAAATCTAATGATGCTTGAATACCGGCGGGGCCTCCTCCAATAACTAATATTGCTTCTTTTCTCTTTACCTTCAACACCTTTTCTTTGCCTAGGGACTTCGCCTTCTCTATTGCAGCTGCTATCATAAGTTTTGCTTTATCGGTAGCTTCCTTTAAACCACCACATACCCAGGCACAGTGTTCCCTAATATTTACATACTCTGCTTTTAGGTTAACACCTAGACCACCGGCTGCTTTTTCAAGCACTGGTGAACATATGTACTTTGAACACGCTATAACTAAGAGAACTTCCGCATTTGACTTTACGTGTTCTTGAACAGCCTTTCTAGCCTCGAAAGTACATAGAGCAGAGTATTTTGTAACTTTAAGAACATCCTTATGTTGTTTAAGATATTTCTCAAGTTCGTTAAAGTCAATATGTTTTTCGAGAACCCCACCACAAGTACAGAAAACGACGTCAATGCTTATGTTTAAACACCTCGAAGCTCCTATTTTTTAACATGCGAATAAAAGTTTTATACTAATTTGTTTTTAATTTAGAACAGAAATAATAATTTTTTCCTTAGTAAAAAATATGTGAGAGGTAGTTGAATTGATTATTTTGAAGCAAAAACCCCTTGACTGGATTCTTGAAACGCTTAGAAACTATGATAACATATTGATAGTTGGATGTAATGGCTGCTCAGGCATATATCAGGTGGGCGGTGAAAAACAGGTTAAGAACTTAAAAATGGTTTTAGATATGGCTTTTAAAATAAGGTTCGGGAAGAAAATTAATGTAGAAACTTGTACTCTTCTAAGGCAGTGTGATAGAGACTTAGTTGCATCTTCTCTAAGACCACTAGTTAAAAGAATTAAGGAGAATGGGGCTATAATCTCGCTAGCATGTGGCGCTGGCGTTCAAACAGTTTCCAACGTTTTTCCCGAAGTCGTTGTAATACCCGGATGCGACACTTTATTCATAGGGATGCGTACTAAAGAGCTAGGTGAATTTAGCGAACTCTGTAGAGCATGTGGTGAATGCATACTCTACGAAACAGGAGGAGTTTGCCCTATAACTAGATGTGCAAAAGGTTTACTTAATGGTCCTTGCGGAGGTATGAGCAATGGTAAATGTGAAGTAGACCCCGAGAGAGACTGTGCTTGGTATCTTATCTATAATAGGCTTAAATTACAAGGAAGACTCGACTTATTCGTAAAATTCCGTCCTCCACGTGATCACAGGGTATCTTTAAGTCCACGTACTTGGAGGGTTGAGTAAAAATGGTGA
>QMRV01000084.1 GCA_003649445.1 Thermoprotei archaeon
ATTCCTACATTATGATGTTAAATATTAATTCTACCGCTTTTAGGCTCTTAAAATATAAAGTGGAAAATTTTAAATACTCGTTGTAGAATAGTAAAATACATATTATAAATGTATAATGCATGGTGGTTGAATGAATTTAAAGAGCATAGATATAGCCTTAATCTCCGTTTTCGCCGCTCTCTTCTACCTTTTGACACTTCTGCCGGGTATACCAATAATCGGGGGTAAGGGGAAGATAGAGTTAGCCGCCGCGATAGCACCTCTTTTCGGAATCCTCTTAGGTCCTTGGAGAGGAGCTTTGGCTGCTTTTCTAGGGGCGTTTATATCTTGGGCGTTACCTCCAGGTTCTCCAGATCCGTTTTCAGGCTTGTTGATACTGGCTCCCACGATCTCCAGTTTGGTCGCCGGGTTATTTACTTCTGGGAATGTCTCGGGGAGTATGAAAGGGTGGCAACTTTCGTCTCTTATCTTAGGCGGGCTTATAGCGTTGTGGTATTTGACTTGGATAGGCGTGCGAGCGTTCTATTATCCGGTGATGCACTTTGCCGGGCTCACGCTTATGCTGGCTTTCCGGTCTAAAGTGAGCGAGTATCTGCTCTCTTCTAGCAGGGTTAAGAACAGTATAGCCGTAGTGGCGGCTAGCTACTGTGGTATAGTTTCGGATCATATGGTCGGTAACTTGGCTTTTATATTCTCTCTGGGGTGGCTTATACCTCTAAAAGTTATATCGGGATGGCTTAAAAGCTTGGGATTGCCAGATGTGCCTTCCCTCTTTATCTACACGATGCCTATATCCTTTATAGAGAGGATTTTAATGCTTTTGATAACCGTCGCCGTAGGCGCGCCTCTGGTAGCCACCGTTAAGAGTTATAAGTTGCCTGGTATAAGTAAATCCTAAATATTTTAAAACCCCAATTTTTCCAGGTGAGTTTTCCATTTTCCGTTAGGTTAATGTCTAGAGATATTTCTCTGCTACCGTTTCGACTGATTTTCTGTCAATTCTAGCGCTATTTTACTCCTTCCCTATCCACCCATCATAGTAATAAATGCATACAGCGTGAATTTTTGATATTTTAAATAGTAACAATCATTTTTTATTTATTGCAAATTTTGTTAAAGCAAGATTTATTACATTCTTTGGAAATCCAAAATATATTAGCCTACGGGGAAGTTTATGTCTCTAAGGTCAATTTTGGAACTTCTAGCTAATGGTCGCATTTCCGTAGATGAGGCCGAATCTAGGATTAGGCTTTTCGCCTTGGAGAAAATTGGCGAGAAGATTCGGCTAGACATAGGCAGAGAGTATAGGATTGGCATCCCCGAGATTATACTAGCTGAATATAAGGATTTTGAAGCCCTTAGAGAAGCTATTTTGAAGACGTTGGAGAAGAGGAGTAGGGCTATAGTAACCAGGCTTAGAGAAGATCAGAGGTCCATAATTGAGAGTTTCAGGGATGGCTATAACGTATACATGAGCTCCACGGGTAGGATAGCCGTGGTTAAGAAAAAAGATTTTAAAGTTGAGTTTTGGGGTGGGAGAATCGGTATAGTTACGGCGGGGACGGCGGACGTTCCCATCGCAGAAGAAGTTAAAGTTATTGTTGAAGAATTTGGGTGTAAAGCCTTTACTATCTACGATGCGGGTATAGCTGGTTTGCATAGGGCTGTTGAAGCGCTAAAATTTTTCCACGAAAACGACGTAGATGTTGTAGTCGTTATAGCTGGAATGGAGGGAGCTTTGCCTTCAGTTATTAAATCTCTTACAGATCTCCCCGTCATAGGGCTTCCAACTTCTAAAGGTTATGGGTTTGGCGGCGGGGGACAGGCGGCTCTGCTCTCTATGTTGCAGTCATGTACGCCGGGGCTTGTCGTCGTGAACATCGATAATAGTGTAGGCGCCGCCGTCGCCGCAGTTTCGATAGCTTTGAGAGTTGCTAAGTTTAGGGAGAGGGGTGGTTAGGATTAAAACTGTAGTAGTTGACCCTAGGATAGCCGGGATATCCGGAGATATGATGGTGGCGGCTCTCCTTGATTTAGGCGGTTCCGTTGATAAAGTCTATGAAGTAGCTGAGTCTATTAAGGAGATCTTGGATTACTGCGATAAACTTGACGTGGAGGTAAGCTATGTAAAGAAGAAAGGAATTAAAGCCAGAGACGTCTACCTCCACATAGAAGAGCACGTTCACGAGATTTCCGCTGTAAAAGTTAGGAATTATGCACTTAAAGTAGGTGAAAAAATTGGACTTTCGGATAAGGGATTATCCTTTGTAGCTAGGGTTTTCAACGAACTTATAACAGCAGAGTCTAAAGTTCACGGAATCCCCCCGGATAGCGTGCATTTTCACGAAATAGCCTCCTCCGATACCGTCTTCGACGTGATTGCTTCAACTGCTCTCTTAGAGGAACTAGGTTATTTACGCGAAGATGTAGAGGTATACTCGACCCCCCCAGCCCTGGGAGGCGGCTTTGTTAAAATTGAGCACGGCTTATTAGCTGTACCAGCACCGGCTACCCTGGAGATTTTGAGAAGGTATCGTTTTAAGACTTCTAATACTCCGGTTGAAGTTGAGCTAACGACTCCTACGGGTGCAGCTCTACTGGTTTCACTGGCCAGCATGGTTGTCGATTTCTATCCTCCAATGAAGTTGAAAAAAGTTGGCTATGGAGCCGGTAAGAAAGATTTAGGTAGGGTTCCCAACGTGCTCCGTATTGTCGAGGGAGAGTCTTTTAAAGCTACCAGGGATAAAGTGGTTGTGTTGGAGACCAATCTAGACGATGTAACTGGCGAGATTATAGGTTATTTAATTCAAAAGTTGATCAATAAGGGGGCTTTGGATGTATCTGTGTTACAGGCTCTGGGTAAGAAGAATAGGCCTGTGCACATAGTTAAGGTTCTGTCCGACCCGATTAGGTATAGCGAACTGCTGGAAATACTAGTGGATGAAACGGGAACTTTAGGCGTTAGGGTTTATGAACTGCCTCGGGTAATCGCTGAGAGGGTAAAGAAGACAGTTAAGGTTAAAGTTATGAATAAAGAGTATATGATTAAGGTTAAGATATCGAAGCTGAAGAGCGGGAAGTTGGTGAATTTAAAGCCTGAGTATGAGGATATTAAAAGGATAGCGGAGGATACGGGTTTGCCTTTGCGGAGGATTTCCGAAGAGATTAACAAGCAGATTAAGGGTCTAGCGGATGATAGCTGAGGTACTGGCGAAACTAGAGAAGGAGTATGGCCGCTGTAGAGGCGCGTTGGTAGCGTTTTCGGGCGGCGTCGATAGTACCTTATTACTAACTCTTTTCAAAAAAATTTTAGGAGATAGGGTAGTAGCCGCTACGGTCGTATTCCCCTATCTCTCCTATAGACATGTTAAAAACGCGAGAAAGCTAGCCAAGCTGATTGAAGTACGCCACTATCTTCTAGATGGAGCCAAAATAATGGAAGTAGGGAATTTTAGGTTCAATCCCGCAAATAGGTGTTACACATGTAAAAAATATATCTATAAGGCTTTGAAAGACTTGGCGGAGAAAGAGAAGATAGACGTTATCGTCGATGGGACTAACTTCGACGATTTGGGAGAAGATAGGCCTGGCCTCAAGGCGCTAAAAGAGGAAGGGGTTAGAACGCCCCTGGCCGATTTAAAGTTGAATAAAGAAAAAGTCCGGTTATTAGCTAGACAGTTAGATTTGCCAAATTGGAATGCGCCGCCTACGACGTGTCTGCTGACTAGGCTTCCCTTCGGTGTAGAGATAACTCTGGAGAGGCTTTCTAGAATAGATAAGGCTGAGGAGTTGATAATAGAGGTTGTGGGAGGCACTTACGCTGCCGTACGTGTTAGAGATTATATGGATACTGCTCTGATAGAGATTTCAAGAAATTATTTAGGAGAAATTTTTGCCGAAAGAGATCGGATTGTTAGCGAATTGAAAAATCTAGGTTTTAAAAAAGTAGCTTTAGATTTAGAGGGCTACCGCAGATTTTAAAAATTTAAGGATAGAGCAAATTTTCGGCTTTGTAGAGGATTAGGTATGTGACGACGCTAAGTCTCATAGAGAACTTTACGTCGACTATCTCTCCGTCTCTTTCCTGGATACCTGCCGCCTATCCAACTCTCTCAGAGAATTTAACCCGTTTTTCAATTACGTTGCTTTTGCCGCTCTTACTACATCTTTTTTGCTTTTCTTCCAGTTTAAGACTCCCCTACGTGCTATAACATAGTACTTCAAGACTCCCCTCATTCTAAATAATATCTCCATAAACTTTTCCTCTAAGTCATATGAACAATAGTACATAGAATAACTTAACTATGCGAACTGAAAGTCAGATCCAGGTAAATTAATGAACATGAGGTATAGGATTTTAAAGACTTATGTGTTTAATTAATTAGGTGCCTTCTTATACATAAAGATTTTAAAGGTTAATTTATTAAAAAATCGGAAAAACAAATTTTTTAGCAAAGTCTAAAAAATAATTCAAAGTAACGCTATAAGTTTGAAGCATTAATCTAATTTTTTATTTTAATATATGAAAATGAATGAGTATAAGTATTACATTTTGCTAAAAATGTAATACTTGACTATAGCGAAAAATATAAATTGCATAGTCCAATATATGTTACATAGCACAAAAATGGAAGGTGTTTTGTTTGAGTGAAATAGATCGGGAGAAATTACTTTTGGCAACTCATCTCGCTGTAACCTTTAAACCTGATTTAATGACTAATGATAAGCTAGAAGCAGCGACTAAAGGACATGGAACTCTTGTAATACCCACTATCTGCGCTGCAAACTCGATAGCTGAAGACATGTTCAGAGGCCTAGATATAAGACTAGTAGACGCCTCCGCCCCCACCATACCATTAGACATCATAGTTAAAAACGCCATTGAAGCGGCGAAAGAGGCCGGTGCCTCCCCTGAAAATTCCGCGTTAATCGTAGCGGCTCTAACCTACTTCTCAGGAGCCGCCGCCAGAGCCGGAGTTCCCATGGCTAACAGAAAACTCGGCGCTCTGGCTAGAATACACGCTGGGGCTTGCAGGACGAGCGCCATAGCATTGTCGACGAACAAGTTTACACATAGAGTAACGGCCTTCCCTGCTTATAAAGCCGTCTACGAAATGCTGGTAGAGAAAAAGCTCACTAAAGTTGACGGAGCTAAACTACCGCCGTTTATAGCTGGCGGAGCTATTTACGGGCACAGTGCACTTGGTGAGGATATAAATGTGCCTGAGCTAGCTAAGAACGCGGCTAAAGTTGCGACTGAGGCTATGATAAAGGCTATGGAGGGCGCCGGGATAACAGCTTATCCCTTATGGCCTGCTTTGATAGGCGCCGCCGTTACGATGGAAATTGTACATCCTGACTCATTCCTAGGAGAGGAATATGGTCCCTTCGGTACTGTAGACTCGGCTTACGCCGCTGGTTTGGGCGCTGTGGAAGCTGCTAAGCTACCGCCTAAGATTCACGTAAGAGGTACGGGAGAGGAGTTTGACACGGCTAGAGTTATCGGAGACTTCGGGCTTATTTTGAAGGATATAGGGGGGCCATCTGTTATAGGCTCTATGGCCTTAAACGAGATTTTCGCTGGCTTCCAGGAGTCGGCTATTATAGGAGCTGGATTCTCGGGCGGGCCTGTTAATCCGCCTCTAGGACACCTATGTGGAGACGTGGTGCCTACTCTAAGGCTTTTGATAAAGTTTAAGGGAGATGTCTACGCGGCGGCGGAGGAGGTTAAGAAGTACAAGTTGAACTCGTTTATAGACCCGGAGATGGCTATATGTGCCTTAAACACTATAGCTAGGAAAGCCGAGGAAGTTAGGCGAGGACCTGTTACGAAGACTTGGCTACTGGCTAGCGAGGCTATACGCGACAGAGCGATATACAGGAGAGCTGTTAAAGTATACGAGATGCTTAAAGCCGGTAAGAGCTTAGAGGAAGCTGCTAGGGCTTTAGATGAGGAGAGGAAAGCTTACGTTGAAAAGAGAGGTTCAGCTATACTGAGCATGTTCACTGGTAAGAAGATAGAGTTAATGTTCACCGAGTTAAGACCGCAGGCTAGGAGGAAAGACAAGTTCACCAAGAAGTACTGGGGCTTTGACTCCTACATATCCTTCGACGTAACGATAGACGGCAAGAAATACCACATAGAGAACCTATCAGCCAAAGCCGTGCCCGAGTTCATCTTAGAAGGTAAGGGCGCCGACGACCCCAACTACGGGTTAGCCTTGTTCGCAGGCGCGGTAATAGCCCAGGAGCTCCAGTATATAGGCCATACGATAATAAACATAACCGTGCCAGCCGCCGTAGGCGCCATCATGGGCCTAGATCCAAAAGAAGCGGCTAAATTAGCTGAAAAAGGAGCATACCTAACTCGCGCAATTCCAGGAGGCAAGGATAACGCGCGCGAAGTAGCTAGGCTCGCTAAAGAAATATACAATATGTTAACTATTGAAAAGCACGAAATACTCCCCTAAACTCTCATTTTTATGTTTTTCCCGAAAAGGATTTATCCTCAACTTGTGAATATATAATCTATGGGGAAGACCTTATCAGAGCTTAAGATAGGCAGATATCCCCCTGCTGTTGTAGCTTATCCGGATACCACGATTTTGGAAGTTTTAAAGGGAATGGCTGAGAAGTGGGTTAGGCACGCTCCTATCGTGGATAAGAAAACGCGTAGAGTTTTGGGAATGGTTTCCGCTAGGGATATAGTGGATTTCTTGGGCGGAGGTCCTAAGTATAGAATTGTGAAGGAAAAGTACGGAGGGGACTTATACAAGGCTTTAGAAAAAGAGCCTGTCTGCTCTATAAAGTATATACCGCCTTATGTGTCATTGAACTCTACGCTCTACGAAGTCGTGAATTTGATGATAGGAGGTAATATAGGCGCTCTCTGTGTGGTCGATGAGGAGGAGAAGCTCGTGGGGATAATATCGGAGAGACACATTATGAGCTTGATAGAGAGCTACCATACTCTAGTCAAGGTTGCAGAGCTTATGAGCAAACCGTTGATATATCTTCCTCCCCAAGCTAGAGTCTTAGATTGTTTAAAAGTTATGCATGAGAAACACATTAGGAGGATAGTTTTAAAAGATCC
The DNA here is from genome assembly GCA_003649445.1 of Thermoprotei archaeon. The sequence goes on from QMRV01000084.1 coordinate 7,094, forward strand.
TGGAGGATTGAAGGGTATAGTTACGATTAAAGATGTTGTGAAATTCTTTTCTCAAGATAAAGTATTGGATAATTTAAAACGATTGGGTAAGGAGAATATCTATAATACTCCTCTCTCCGTTATAGCTACTAAAGGTGTTGTTTGTATAAATCCGGAGAGGGATATTGGAGAAGCTGTTGAGGTTATGCGTAAATTCAATATCGGTAGCCTGGTAGTTGTTAATAATAGGGGTAGCGATTTAGGAATTATAACTGAGAGAGATTACATCTTGAAACTTCCCAAGATTAGAGGTGTTGAAATTTTCGTAGATGCTCAGCTCAAATCTATAATAGTCGGTAGAGTTTTTCTATAAGCATTTTTATCTCACATGTTTAATATGAGTTGATGTATGTAACTACTAGATCTATAAGCGTGAAAGTCGCCAAAGGCAGGGTAGAAGAATTCTTTGATAAAGTAGCGATAGAAACTATTTAAAAATATACG
>QMRV01000085.1 GCA_003649445.1 Thermoprotei archaeon
CATTTTGATAGTACTATCTTTTAAGATTTTGACTATATTTTCCTTTATTGTCTTGCTTTTATCAAAAAGATATTCGCTAAATATGTAATTTTTGTTTCCTTTTATTATGATGATTGTCTTAGATTTTTGTGTTTTAGTTTTTACGTACCTTTTGGCTATATATCTGTATAAGCTTAAGGTAGAAAATTTGTTAAAAGTTTGAAAAATAAAAGTAGTACCAGGGAAACAATTGTTGCTGTAGTTACTTTTATTGATCCTTCTTTCAGGAATTCCTATAAGAGACCAGAATCTTTGCCGGAATTAAGGACTTTGTATGTCAATTTGACTATTATGTAGCTGAGTTTCTTGGTTTTAGTAGGGCGTATAAGATAGCTGAGCTTTTTGAAAAGTATTTAATATGAAATTAGAGGTAATTAAATAACTTTATTTGAATAATCTTTCAAGCTATTAAGAATATATACTATTAATGCAATTTATATATTATACTATATTTGCTCTATTTGCTGTTTATGTTATAGTCACAAAGGTAGTAAGTAAAAATTTATGTGCAAAGTTTTTCTTAAGAAAATATGAATAAAGAAGAATACCTTAAATTTAAGCGAAAAAATTACGTGAAAATATTAATAGATATAACGTAATAAGGGATGTTTTAGGAGAAGATTTTATTGAAGAAAATTTAAATGAAAATTCTAATAAACTTCACGTTCTGTTACGGATACTATCAAACGAGGAATATTGCGAGAGAATAGCGAGATGGTTCGAGTTAGTAAGGCAGAGTAATATTAATGAGGCTAAAAGTATAGCTGACCGTTTAAGAGAAACTAAAGAGGTATACAGTTTTCTTTCAGAGTTAGAGGTTTTAGCATTTTATAAGCAGTTTATTGGAACTTATTTCGCTGAAGTAAAATATGAGCCGACAATATCCTTTTCCTCTACTGATAGAAAACCTGATATAAGCCTAGTTACGGTTAGGGGTGAGGAGATATACCTTGAAGTAAGGACAGTATTTGAAAGAGGTAGAAAAGATGATATAGAGAATATTCTGAGAAAGCACGAAGATGCCCCAGTTTGTATTAGCTTTAATGAGATTGAGAGAAAGTTAAGGGATAAAGTTAGGAAAGAGTCTAAGCACTTCCCACGTAAGACTTATAATGTTCTTGCCTTATGTGACTGTGCTCTATTTTATCACTTTAAGACTTGTGCACCGGATATTCTTAAAGGTGAAATATACGACCTCAATAGTCAAAAAATTATAAAAAGTTGTAAAGGAATTTTGTCCGAAAAGAAGTGCAAAAAGATTAGTGCAGTTATAGTTTTTGAATTATTTAAATACAAAGAAAGAGAAAAGATAGAGAATCCCTTTGCCTATAAATCAATGCCGCCAGAAATACTAGAAATACTGTAACAACCTTAAACAGCAATGTTATCTGAACTAAGGACGTATTGCGGGTATTTTTGGTGCACATATTGTGTTAATTCTTTGGCTGTCATTTTATTGTAGTAGTTTAGTTTTTCTATTTTTTCTTTTTCGTGTTTTGTTAGGTTGTTGTATATTTTTTGTGCTATTTTTTGTCCGCGTGCTGTTAGTGTGTATATTGGTATTGTTATTTCTTCGCCGTTTATTTCTTTTATTTCTTCTTCTATGTTTATGAAGCCTGCTAGGATTAGTATTTCTATGTCTTGGATTAGTTCTTTTGAGAAGGGGCCGTATCTGTATTTTATGAAATTATATTTGTGGTCTTTTATTATTTTTAGTTCTTTGTCTAAGAGAAATACTAGTTTTTGTAGTTTTGTTTTTCCTTTTATTTTATTTACAATGTACAGTATTAGGAGGGGCCATTTCATTCGCTTAAGTGGGAGCTCGTTTGTAAATGTGCTTCTTAAGAGGAGGAGTTTTTCGGCTACTTCTTTTCCTTTATCTGTTAGTTCTAGTGTTTTGCGAAAAGGAAATTGTTTAGACGCTTTTTCTTTAATTAAGCCTTCTTTAACTAATTCTCTTATTCTTTGCTCTATTGTTGTTGCACTTCCTCCTACTTTTCTAATCAGCGGTCTTATGTTTAATGGTTCTTCGTAGAGTGCTAGTAGTATATCTACAGCTTTGCTACGGAAGAGTACGTTAATCAAAATTTGTCCCCCTGTGATTATGGTTTTGAAGAATTATATGTGTTACTATATGCGTAACGAGATAATAGATGTAATGCTCTAGTAATACTGTAGTATTACCTTTTTATTTTAAATGTAAGGTATTTATCGTGTTACGTGTTACGTAATATGATATGAAATCCTCACTTAAGGTAAGAATAGGAATAGCGATAGGAATATACATAGTCTGGGCCTTCATAGTACACCAGTTCTTTGAAGTAACTGGTATAAAGTTAGCACCTGAGTTAACTCTTAATGCAGTGCTTTTAATTCCATTAATTCCAGCGATTTTCTCTATAATAGATCTATCAACAACTGTCATTATTACAGTAATTGCTATAGCATCGCTACTCGTTACTAAAGAAATTATTGCACCACTTTTTCACACGTGAGAAGAGGTGAAAGCCTTGATTAAGGTGAAATTACCTAGAGTGAAAGAGCCTTTGTATATGAAAAAGCAGTATCAAAGCTGTAGTTTAGAAGAGAGAAAGATTTTGAGAATTGTAATTAAGCAGGGTACGTGGTTTACTAAGCCTTACTGGGATGCATTTAAGGACTACTTGAAGAGTCAGGGTGTGAGTTGGCAGTTGTTAATGGAGGCTTGGGGCTGGGTTAATCATTATTTTGTTCAGTGGGCTGAAGGAATAATTAGCTGGGAAGAGGCTTTCGATAGATTAGAAATAGTTTTAAATAATATTATAAGGTAAGTAGAGAAAATAGCTTCTATAAAATAGTTTAAGTGTTTTTTATTTTTGTTTTGTGCGTTAGTTTAATTTTGTTTTGTTTGTTATTGTTGTTGTGGAGGTGTTGGGGGTTTTTCGGGAGTTTTTTGATGGTGTTTTGGATAGGTGTTGGGGTAGGTTTGTGAGATTAAATCGTGTTGTTTGTTTTTATGTTTATTTATGTTTGAGGTATGGTGTTTTTCCTCGTGAGCTTTATGATGGTGTTTTGGAGGGGAATGTTCTTGTTTGTGGTGGTTGCCGTGTTGTTTTAGATAAGCGTGATGCTTCTGTGTTAAAGGAAGTTGGTTTTCCTCGTGAGAAATGGGGTAGTGTTGGGAGTTTTGTTAAGGCTGTTTCTCGTGAGGTTAGGGTTGTTCAGTGGACTGAGACTAAGTTGAATTTTGTTGAGTTGATGGTTTTGCGTGATTTGCTTGGGGGTCGTGGTGTTCGTATTGGTGTTTCTACTTTTGTTAAGTTTCTTGAGTTGTTTTTGGAGCTGCATGAAGAGAAGTAGGGTATTTAAGTGTCTTCTCTGTACAGAGAGGAATCTTTATATATTTTGTTTGGGCTTGTTTAATGGGTGGTCTGGTGAGGGAGGGGGAGTTTGAGGGGATTTTGAGGGAGATTCGTGGGGAGTCTCCTGATCCGCTGTCTATTGATGTTCGTGGGCTTTTTGAGGAGATTTTAGTTGAGCAGGAGCGTGTGGTTAGGGTTTCGGCTGAGCTTGACCGTATGGATATTGATATTCATGAAAGTATTAGGATTTTTGAAGAGAAGACGAAGTGTAGTGATAATTATGTTAGGTTTCTTAAGTGCTGTAATGCGTTGTTTGATGCTTTGTGTGATTTAGGTAAGGTTAGGCGTCGTGTTGAGAGGGAGTTTAAGAGGATTCCTAAGCGTTTTGTTAAGAGGGCTGTTTACTGGTGTTTGTGGTATCTTAGGACTAGGAGGGACTACTATGTTTTGTGTATGGTGATTTTGCTTAGGTGTTGTTGTAGGGCTGGTGTTAAGGTGAGGTTTTCTAAGAGAGTGGTTTCTCGGGTTAAGAGGATGGTGAAGAAGCCTCCTCGTAGTCTTCCTAGTCACGGTACTGATATTATTGCGTGTATTGCGTTGCTTAATGAGACTGATGATGTTAAGGAAACTGTTTTTAGAGAAGTGCGCTCTGATAATTGGCTGGCTTACGATGTTTTGAGTGATATGATTGCTTTAGGTGACTTGGATGCGGCTGCGGAGGGATTTAGTGTACTTGAGAGAGATCGTAGAGATATTGTTCGCTGGACTATTGGTGATGGGTTGTGGAGAGCTTATAGGTATTGTCCGGAGCTTAGGGAGAATTCGTGGTTTGTGAATGAGCTTAAGTACTGGATTAAGAAGAGCTGGATTATAAGAGATCTCTTTAAGAAAGAGGGGCTTGTCGAAGAAGGTGATGGATGATGCCGCTGGTTTATGAAATCGAGTTGCTTGAAACTAATAAGAGAATTCTCAGGGTTTTGAGAGAGCTTGAGAAGACTTTGAAGGATATTTTGGAGGAGTTGAGGAAACTTAATGATGCGGTTGAATGTCTTCTGAAAGACCGTAGTTAGTGAAATAGGTACTGGCTCTAATGTGCTATATCTAGGAAAATTTGTCGAAATGTATGGGGTCTTTATTTTAATTTAAGGTATATGGTTGTGCTAGGTTCCATTCTTCTTCTGTTAGTTGTTTTAGTTGTGGTGGTGTTTGGTGGAAGAGTATTCCTAGTTCGAAGTTTCTCCATAGGCTTGTGTGGATTAGGTTGGCTGATGTTATTATTGCTGTGTTTGTGCCTATTGTGGTTTTTGCGTGTAGGGGTCTGTGTTGGGCTACTTTGGCTTCTACTTCTATGTAGTCTTTGAGTGATAGTAGTGTTTTTAATGCTTTTTTCATGTCTTTTCTTCTTGGTTCTCTGGTTATGATTTTTAGGTGTTTTAGTTTCGTATACTTATTTAGTCCTGTTGTGATTCCTTTGGTGAGGTTTTGTGCTGTTGTGTGGTCTATCCATGGTGTGATTACTGTGGCTTCTTCCTCGAGTAGTATGCTGCATACTGCGGCGTAGATTAGTGGGTCTTTTGGCCTTGTTCTGATTACGTCGTATTCTTTTTTCTTTAGGTAGGGTAGTTCTTTTGCTTGTTGTGTGAGTTTTATTTTGTTGTCTGTTTTTTCTATTAGTCCTAGTTCCTCTGCTAGGGGTATTAATAGTGCTCGGGTTACGAATTTGTTGTAGGGTTTTCTTACTCCTGTTTGCTTTATTTTGAAGCCGAAGTTTGTCATTATTTTTGTCCAGTACATCATGTCTCCGCCTAGGTCTTCTACTATTTGGTCGGGTGTTGCTGATTTTCTTTGGCTTAGGTATTCAATGAGTTTTAGGAGGGGTTCCCATTTTTTCGACGATGTTTGTGTATAGGTGTAGGAATGCTTTGTGGGGGGATGTTTCTAGTAGTTTGTAGTATTGCCATCCGCTGGAGTTTAGTTTGTAGTAGAATTTGTTGTTCTGGTATTTGCATGAGAGGAATCCTATGTACCATAGGAATTTTAAGAGGTATCCGGCTTCTCTTCCAGTTTTAGTGAATTTTAGTCCTTTGAGTACTTGTGCTTCATCTATTTGAGTAGAGTAGACGTAGGTTCGAGTTTGTGACAGGAACTTTACTATTCGTGCCAGCGCCTCTAGATTAAACCAAGCAATACCTCTCGACTGCAGATATATCTTGGCTGCCTCATAGAGAGATCTTATGTACTGTGGGCTGTCCAAGTTAGACATATTCAATATAATGGTGTTTTAGTGAATATTTAGCATTTACTTTAAGCTATGTTAAAATTTAAGAGATATCAATCTAAATTGATTCATAGTTTTGAGAAATATTTAGAAATGTTGTTCCTGAGGCAAATGAAGTAAGTGTTATTGATGAGAATTGAGTTATTGAGATAAAACTGTTAATATTAATTGTATCTGCCTTTAGTAAAAAGGAAGTATAGGTTATGAAATGCGAAAATCTTTGAGAAAAATAGTTTAAGTGTTCTCTACCTTTGTTTTTGTGCATTATGTTCTTCAGATACTCCCTAAAGACTTTTATGTTTTGTATAAGGATTATATATGGAGTGATGCTTTATGAGAGAGGAAGAGTTGTATGAAATTGTTAGAGGTTTTCTTGAACATGTTAAAGGTTGTGAGAAAGTTGTTGTAAACAGGGTTGTTTTTAGAGAGATTAAGAGGTGGATTATTGATGTTGTTGGTGTTAGAGATCATGAAATTTATTGTGTAGAAGTTAAGAAAAACTTTTCTTTTGATTCTGTATTTGCAGCTCTTAAGCAGTCTGAGTTTATGTGTACAGCTTGTACCCATGTTTATGTATGTTTTCCGAAAGACGAGTACAATAAAGCTGATTCTGATTTGAGAAATTATCTTCTTAGCGTATGTAATGATATAGGAGTAGGTGTGTTGCTAGTTGAGGAAGGTCGTGTGGAGGAAATAAAGGAACCTGTTGTTGAGAAGGTGAAGAATAGAATAGATTTTAGGAACTATTATAGCGTCTTAACTCAGCTTACAGGTAAACTTAATAAAAAAGAGAAAGTGAGACTGGTTAAGGCACTAGGTTTGCTAGGCTTGAATAGGTGGCTTAAAAAAGACTTAGAGAAGCTTGAAGATTATGAGAGAAGATTTGGTCGTAAGGCTGGTCAGTTTCTGGCTTTTGAAGCGTTAAAGTATACACTTGTGTTGCCTATTCGTTCGAGACCTGCTAGAGAGGCTGCAGAGAGGGCTTTAGACTTAATTGTAGAAGAAGCCGCGAAGAGAAACTTAGGTCCTTTCGAATTAATAGCGACTAATGATATAAGCGGGTTCTTGAGTGAAGTCGATGAAAGGTTTATTCAGGTAATGGAAGGATTAGTGGAGTTGCTAAAACCTTATAAGGGGAACTTAATGGAGCTTTATAGGGATAAAGGCCCTAACGGTGTTTATGAAGAGCTTAAGAAGATAAAGGGTGTAGGGTCTAAGACTGCTTCTTTAATAATGCTTGAGCTTGAGAGACGGTTTAAGCTCGGTTTACCTAGTAACCTTGAGTTAACAGATGAAATGATTGAAGGTTTACGAAAAATGGGGCTGGACTTAGAGGATTTTGATAGAGAATATATTCCTTTAATTGATGTTTATGGCTGGTTTCTAAGAGGAGGATATCATAGAAGAGAAACTGAGGAAATATTGGAAGAGATGTACAAGAAGTGCGAAGAAGCAGCACTTGAGCTGAGAAGAAGACTTAAAGAATCCTTTAGTTGAGGCTAGCTAAAGGATTACATCTTGTATTACATCTTGTTGAGATTTTTGGAGTCTTGTTTGAATAGCTTAAAGAGAAGTAGAATTTTAAGGGAGGAACTGACGAGAAAAATAATTCAAATTATGTGTCCTTATAAGTATAGGGAATTATGGTGACTGAATTAGAGGTTCTTAAGGTGGTTGAAAAAGATTTAGTTGAAAAAGATGTTCAAAGAGCATTTGATGAGAATTTAGAGGCTATCGAGGAGGGGCTAAGATTTGTGTGGTCTCAAGTAAATATTGGTGTAGGGGTTATCGATACTTTAGCTGTTGATAGGAATAATGTACCAGTCATAATTGAATATAAAGTAGATAAAGCTGATATCTATTCACTGGTTCAGGTGCTGAAGTATTATTC
>QMRV01000086.1 GCA_003649445.1 Thermoprotei archaeon
ATATTTACCCATGCTATAAGTTTTCTCACGTAAGCACATCATCCCATAAGAAGCTATATTATTTGCCAAGTAGATAGACCTAACGTGGTAGTTAAAATAGTACCCGAACCAGTTAAATTAAAAACTACAGACAAATTCTTCTACTTCGATGGCTTCTCTAACTTCCCGGAGTTCCTAAGCAAAGAGTTTAACATTCCTAAAGGGACATGGACTATAAAGAAAGTAGAGCGCGAAGGAACTGGCTTAAAAATATGCGACAAGACTGTCGAAATATGGGGTAATGAAAACATCTGTTACGCTACCCTAATACAAATAATTAAGCAAACTAAAACAAAACTCCCTGAACTGCTAGTTAAAGAAAAATTCACATTTAAATTTAGGGGCTTTCACCTCGATATTGCACGCGGAGGTGTACCAAAAGTAGAGACCTTCAAAAGAATTCTCAGATGGCTTTTCCTGCTTAAATACAACTACTTTGCAATATACTTCGAAGACCTTTTCCCGTGGGAAAAATATCCACAAATAGGCGCGAAAAGAGGTAAACTTAGCGTAGAAGAGTGGCGCGAAGTAGTCGAATATGGCAAAAATCTCGGAATAGAAGTTTTTCCATCACTCGAACTAGCAGGACACATGGAGCATATTCTAACACTCCCTGAGTTCAGAAAATATAGCGAGTGGCATAGACCTGCCGAAGGATGCTTAAACGTAGCAGACAATGAAGCAAGAGAATTTGCTTTCAGCCTACTTGAAGAAGCCTTAGAGAAAACAGAATCGAAGTACATTCACATCGGCGGGGACGAAACATGGGCTATGGGTAGAGGACGAAGTCTGGATAAAACAAGAATATATGAAGGACCTAAACTCTACGCAGACTACCACTCTGAGCTAATTAAACGCGTCAAGAGAAAAAATAAGATTCCAGTAATGTGGGGTGACATGCTGCTAGGAAAGTCTGTTAGAGAAGAGGAAAAAGAGTTGTGGAGAAGTGTGTTGGAAAACCCTATCTGGAGTAAAGCGCTTATGGCTAACTGGGACTATAGTCCTTCACCTAAAGAGTACTTTATAGAAAAAATAAGAGTATTTAAGGAAAAAGGATATAGGCAAATAGTCTGCCCAGGGTTCTCGAACTGGAATAGGTATTACCCTGACTTCGATGTCGCTCTCGTTAACATAAAGAACTTTACTGAAGCCGCTAAAGAAGAAAAAGTCGAAGGATTTATGGTGACTGCATGGGGCGACGACGGCGAAGAATGCTTGTTCTCTTTCCTAGAGCCTCTTCTTTTAATTACTATGGAGTATGCTGAAGGCTCAGGCGAATGGGAAGAAAAATGGCTGGCTTTGACAGGCGAGTCTCTCGAAGCACTTGAGGCGAGAAAACTTTTTGGAAAGAAAGAAGTTTCAGAGTACATTAAGCCTGTGCTTTTTAAAGCTGTAAGCGAAGTAAAAGACTTACCCGTGTACACTACTTGGAAAGAAGTTCTAAAGAAATTAGAGAAAACCGTTCTCCCGCCTGATTTAGCCTTCATTAAGCGGTGTCTTGAAGTAGGGTTGAGGAAAGTTGAAGGAAGAGCTACTGTAATGGAGTTCTTAGAACTCGCTAGTATTTACTCTGATCTTTGGCTATCTGAAAGAAAGCCTGAAGGCCTTGAGAGAATTGTCGCGAGATTCTGGTCAGCTGCCTCACAGCTAGATTTAGAGAAAAAGCTTTCTCGCAAATAATTTCCAACTGAATTTACTTAATCTAATTACTGTACATATTTTTGATAGAAAGTGTTTTATTGATTTGAGAAGACTATGTTATTGTGAAGAGAGCTAGAGTTCTGAGTCCCGGGAAAATAGTTGTAGAGGATGTTCCTGAACCAAAGATTTCAGACAATCAAGTATTGATTAAAGTCAAGTACTGTGGAATATGTGGAAGCGATATTCACGCTTTTCTCGGAAAACACCCGTTCATAAAGCCCCCTATCACACCGGGACACGAGTTTTCTGGCGTAATCGTCAAAGTAGGCGATAGAGTCAAGAAAGTAAAGCCCGGAGATAAAGTAACTGTTATTCCTCAGCTTACTTGCGGCACTTGCTACAACTGCAAAACAGGTAGATACAATATTTGCAGGAACTTGAAAGTAATAGGATGCCAAGTAGACGGAGCTATGGCTGAGCTATTTGCAGTAGACGAAAACCTTGTCTTCAAGTTACCTGAAGAAATTTCGCTGAGAGAAGCAGCTTTAGTTGAGCCAGCCGCTGTCGCTATACACGCAGTCAGATTAAGTGACATAAAGCTGGGAGACAACGTTGTAGTTTTGGGCGCAGGCCCTATTGGTCTTCTTACACTACAGTGCGCTAAGCTAGCTGGGGCAAGCAAAGTAATTGTGACAGATATCATTGACCTCAGACTCAAGCTTGCCGAAAAACTTGGTGCAGATTACACAGTCAATGTATCTCAAGTAGACTTAAAGAAATTTATTGAAGAAAAACTTGGCCCCGATTCAGTAGACCTCGTATTTGAGTGCGTCGGCATAGAAGCTACAATAAACCAAGCGATAGATGTAGTGAGGAGAGGAGGAGAAATTATTGTAGTGGGCGTTTTCAGCGGAAAAACACCTATTAAAATACACTTAGTTCAAGATGGCGAAATAGTGATTAAAGGAAGCTTAATGTACCTTAGAGAAGACTTTGAGAGAGCTATAAGCCTCATTGCTTCTCGAAAACTCCAAGTCACTCCCCTCATAACCCACGTACTGCCCTTAAGTAAAGTAGATGAAGCCTATAGAATTGCTGTCGAAAAGAAAAGAGAAGCAGTTAAAGTGCTTATAGAGTGTTCTTAACGACCACTAAAAATTCTCCTGTTCCACGGCATGAAAGGTAAAAGAGCCATAAGTACAGCGTAGTAAGTTAGATCCTCTCTTTTGACCATATTTTTTGTGAAATAGCCTATAGCCCCCTCCTTCTCACCTATCGCATCTATTCCAGTAAGCCTTATCATAATATCTTCCATTTCAATACTCTCGCTTAAAACACTGTCAACAACTATTTTAGGTAAAGGAAAAGCTGGACTAAAGCCTATACTCAGCTCACCACTCTTAGTAAATATTGCTGCTACCTGCACGTCAATCCACGAATCTCTTACAGCGACCCAGCCTGCCTCAACACCTACTCCGTGCTCAGCTCCCTCAACAGATTTTAAAGCATTCTTAGCCCTATTTACAGCACCCTCTACTGTTTCTTCTAGCGAAAGCGGCTGAGGAGACACTCCCGAAGAAACCTTGACACCTTTTACTTCAATATCTTCGAAAACTTTACGGTAAGCTTTTTCGACGCCGCTCAGCTTAACAGGATTCATGCTCCCTACGACAACTAACATTAAGATGTCTAAGACTACTGAAAAGTAAAACTTTACTATACAAGCCCCTAAAAATCTTTAATTAAAATAAAAGCGTTTCTAAGGAGTAGAATTATAGCCTAGAGTAAGTATTATCGGAATATGGAAAAGAAAGTAGTAGCCGTGGTGCTTACAGCGCTAGTAGTTTGTGGGATAGTTTTAGCTTATACTCATCTTCTCTATAAAGAAAGAGAGAAAGCAATAGCGATAGGCTTAAAGAGAATCTTATCGGAGTTTCCTCAAGAGAAATGGATTCGTAGTGGAACAAGGTCGTATTGCCTTGAAGTACTTCCTATAGCATTTACAAGCGAAAAAATGGTTTTTATAGTCAGAGCATGGTTCTTTTCACCTAAGCCTTCTAATTTAAAAACAGTAGTCTTTAGAGTCTACTATGAGGACAAAGTAGTTGAATATAAGCCTGAAGTATACCGCCAGGGAATATACTACAAGACTGAAGCAGTCCTCTTCACGGTTCCATCATACGGAAAAGTACTTGTAAAACTTTTAGCTGATAATGCTGTAGCAGAAATAACACTTACACACGAACACTTCATTATCATCGAGCTAAACTACATTGTCGTCCAGCACACAAACTTAGAAGAAGGAATATATGTTAGAGGGTACCCGAAGCCATTAACTGAATTTAAATCATTTAAAGATTTATCAGAAAAAATAAGTGAAAACGACCACGTTTACCTAATTGTAGCGAGAGGATTTAAAAGCACTGGAGGATATACCCTAATTGTAGACAGCATTAAGAGGAAAGGCAATACTTTCTACATAAAAGTAACCTACATTAATCCTCCTCCAGAAACAATAGTAATACAAGTTATCACATCTCCTGCTGCTATAATTGATCTAGGAGTATTAGGCAAAGGGGAATATAAAGTAGTAGTCACTATATTTGAAAAAATAAATGCTACTACAAGCATCTTCTTAAAGAAAGTAGAAAAAACTTTCAGAATTCCAAGCCCTTAACCATACTTTATTCTAATCGCTGCCACAGTACCTTTCTTTGTAACGACTTTAATTATATATTCTCCTGGCTTAATGCTTGAAGGCAAACTAACGACTATTTCTCTAGTCCCATTAGGTGGAATAACCCAGCCTCTGTGAACATTGTAGTCTGACAAGTTGCAAGGTATTACAATTATATGTCCGTGTAGTGGCACACCATACTTAATATAATACTCCGTCAAGTTTATTTCAACTTTATATCCGCCTGCAATTCGCGAATAGAAAACATTCCCGTGTAAATCAGTTATATTTACAGTCCAGCAGGATCCTAGACCTTTGACTACTATAGTTGAGCCTCTGCAGGCTCTGATATAGTCTATAGCTATACTGTGCTCGCTGCTCTCTATGTTATCTATTGCTAAATAAGCGTACACATAGGGTCCTAATGGAGCCGAGATAGTTCCAGTAGCCGTAGGATCCCCTGTTCTATCTCCAGCCCAGAAATAGTATTTTAATACACCCTCAGTTTTTCTTGAAAGAAGAAATACTCCTGCTGGATTCTCGTCTCGGCTCCACGTATATAGCTCACACGCAGGAGTCTCTGCATCTCCTGAACAAATAATAGCCTTAGTAATATACTTAGGAACTACTGCTTTAACATTTAAGGCATCTATTTGAATCTTTACCTTACCCTCTGTAGCCTGCACAAGTTTAAGCTTTACTGTACCATTATTACTATTAACAAAGTTTTTCTGAAGCTCTAGTTCCTCATTTATAGGAGTATTTCCACTATACACTAAAACATAATTGGACGCACTCCAATCATAAGCATAGACCTTAACACCTATGTTTTGCGTAGAACTTACTTTAACTAATAGCTTATAGCTAGCCAGACTCGATTTTTCAGCAACAGTTGTTACTTTAAGCTTTACTAGCTTATATCCTGTAACCTTATACTCGTCTCCCCCAACAATCTCATCAAATTGTTTTTCAAAAACTTTAATACTTCCATCATATATTATAATGCGACCATTCTTAATAATAGGCTTTTTAATTACACTCACTCTAGCTACTCCCTCAGGATCTGCTGTAGCGCTCCCTACTAAAGCTCCCGACGAATCTCTTATTTCTACTTTCCACCCAGAAAATAGGTTAGTTACTTTTACAAAACATGGATCAGGATCTTTGTTTGGTGATGTTGAAGGTATTTCAACAATTATTAGGTCATCGAAATCTGCACTTGCATATCCAGTACCTATTCCAATATATCCAGAAGTTATAACCCTATAGGTATCAGTCCATTTAACATAGCTAGAATCACCTGAAGGACTATATGCTTTCAAGAAAATACTTACTTTAGATGAAAATATTTTTACTTCAGCATAAAGCGTATACCAATAGCTAGTTGACCAATAATAAGGATAACTATTCCTATAGCGCCATTTTTGATCATATTCGCCTATGTATAGGAAACGTCTGGGATTTATTCTATCGTATCTTTCAAGTGCTAATTCGTAAGTTCTTTTAGCAGAAGGATTATATGGTATGTAAATCCCTATCCATGATTTATCATTAGATATTCTTACATGTACTTTAACTAGGACACGGTAAGTTTTTCCTATAGAAACAGATATTCCATTTGCTGTAGCCACGCAGGTGCCTCCCACGCCATTACTACAGTAGCCTGTATATTTTTGTCTAATATATCCTGATGAGATCCATACCCAATCTCCGGATCTAATAGTCATTTTATTACGTGAAAATGTATTAGAGTCAAATGAGTCATACCAATTAGCATGTCTATTTACGAGTGTAATATCTTCAGGGACAGGAATTAGTTCCATTACATTGCCGTCAAGTTGAGTTAAGGAGTCTTTATTTCCTGACTTCTTGTAGCAGTTTTCAATACTATATTCAATAATTTCGCCTAGTAATTCTTCTGTGCCTGTTTTTACTGCAGCTATTTTAACAGCAAATACATTAGATGTACTATAGGGATCTGTTTTCTCCCTGAGTAAATATAAGCAAGCTGAATGAGGAGAGTATACTGCATTTTCTCCAAGTTTTCTCAACTTGACTTCAAGTAGGAGAGGTTGAGTTAAGTCAATTGCTGCTGTAGGCGTAATTAAGCCATACACAGACCACTTATCAATAGTAGCGCTTACAGAAGAAATCTTCAAGAAACCTTCTTCCTCAATATTACCGTACAGCACTCTATAACCGAGAGTCTGCCATGAATCAGTCCCATTTATAATCTTGCCCGAAGACTCTAAAACTACTTTCCTTTTAGCCACATCTACTCGCCAAACATCTCCTCCCCATATCTCAGTACTACTACTAAAAACAGGCATTGATAGCTGATACTGTATAAGCCCATTTGAATCACTTAAATAAACCGTAGTAACTGTTACTGTTTGTGTTCCAAGGTTTCTTACATATATGTATGCTACATTTCCTACAATTTTTACTCCTTCTATTTTAATAACTTCTTGAGTATAACTAGAGTATCTTAAAGGAACGTAACCTATTATCCAGAAATAAGCTATAGTACAAGCTATCACAGCTATCAAGAGTATTAATGCAAGTGCAACTACACTAGAGACAGCTTTCTTAAACATGCCGTAGTCTTTAGAAATCAATAGTCCTATAAACTTTGTGGTTCAAAATTATCAAAACTTTTTCTTAAGTGTAATCACGCAATATACTATGGTAAAAAGTATTATTCAAAATTATTTCTTTTTGTATTTCTCTAGTGCCGCTAAAAGCGGATAGCCTAGTAGAACACAGGAAATAAATTCTCCTACGAAAACTGACAAAAGCACTAGCCAGTAAGGTACTCCAAAAAACCACGCTAAGTACAGTGGCACTACAGCCGACACTACAAGCACTGGATAAATGCAGGCTAGTGTCTTTTTCTTAAATGCTAGCTTCCATGAAAGCAGTGAAGCCACTAAATTAGCTATAGACCCAAAGATTACGTCTATTACACCTACCGGACTGAAGAAGTTTGCTACAATGCAGCCGACTGTAACCCCTATGACTGCTGGCAGGCCATAAAGATAGGAGAGAGGCAGTAGTGCGTCAGAGACTCTTACCTGTATCCAGCTGTAGCTGAGATTCCCTAAGGCTACTGTCAGTAAAGCATAGAGTGCCGTAAATACTGCTGTTAAACCTATATCCCTACTTCTCATACTTTTCACCTC
>QMRV01000087.1 GCA_003649445.1 Thermoprotei archaeon
TACACCGATGTGCTGGTGCTCGACGAGTTGATCTACGTCTCCAAAAGGAAGTACAACATCCCGTATAACATCTCAATAGAATTCACGGAGACAAACATCCTCCCCTACGTTACCGTGCTCAACTTGGGTGAAGAAGAATACAAGTACGCCGCAGAAATAATCACTAAACATGACCTAAAACCCTCAGATGCCCTCCATGTAGGTGCAATGATAAACAACGATATCACGCTAATAGTTAGCGAGGACGGGGAATTCGACCGCATCCCAGCTGTGAAAAGATTATGGATAGAGCGATGAGAACTACAAGCCGGTGTGAATAGTTTTCAGGTCAAGACTTGGTGAGTACAAATGTCTGAAGAACTAGGCGTTAGGGGTATGAGCGTGCTGGAAGATAAGGTTGAGGAGTTGGCTACGCTTTTTGAAAAGGAGGAGAGGCTAGCTTCCTCATCACAACTGCCCTTCCATCCCGAGTTTCACAGATGGTCTCCTAGCTCTCCTTAACGTAGCTTACCAGTTCATCTACGTTCGACTATCTTCGCCCTATGCCCCCTTCTAGGTAGATGCTCGCCTAAGCCCCTCAAAAGTTGAAGGACCTCATCCAAAGGTCCGAGCGTTTTCTCGGGCCAAAACACGCATGCCAATATCAACGCACTCTAATGCCCATACATAGCTAAGGAAACCTGTTGGGAGGAAGCGTTATTCTAGGTTAAGTAAGCTCTGGATACCGACCTGAATGTCTTAAGACCAAGTTTAATAAGGGATTCGCTTTCCTACATGTATTCCCAGAAGCAAGTTTAATATTAACCTACGATAACGAGGCACCCCTCCATATGTCACCCCTTCTTTGTGTATCCTACTTCCACCTTTGGCTTACTATTGATGCCCCGTCTTCTCCTATGGATACCTCAAGAATGTTATTAGCGTACTCCTCGCCAAGCCCGTGGTGAGTCACTAGTATCACCTGCCCAATCTTCTCGGCAACCTTGGCTATACTCTCGACCAGCTGTGGAAGGTTTTGGGAATCAACGCCATATGTTGGCTCGTCGAGTATTAGGAACCTTGAGCCTCCTGTCTCCTCTAAGATGGCGAGTCTCAGGGCTAGGGATATCAGGGTCTGGTGCCCACCCCCAACCCTGTCTGCAGGGATCATCTCTGAAAGGCCTCTTTGGTGAACGTAAACCCTGTAGTTGTCAGGATCTATATGAAACTTCGTGTAAACCCTTTGATCCGTAAAGCTGTCGAACAGTCTCTTAGCGCGAAGTGCTACGCGTCTCAGGCATCCTTCCCTAACCTGCTCGATGGCGTTTTCAAGCCTGTTTACCAGCTGGCTTGCTAGTGCCAACGCCCTCTTCCTTACACGAAGTCTCTCTAACTTCTTTCTAAGCGTCTCTAGCTCCTCAATAGCTCGCCTCCTATTCATCTCGGAATTTTTCAAGTCTTCCTTCTTACGTTCCAGCTCCTGTTTCGCCCGTTTAAGATCTTCAGGGCTCATCACTAGGCGACTTTCAACCTTGGCGTAAAGATCCTCGTCACTTGGGTCGAGTTCTAACTCGAGGCTAGCTAGGAGCTCCTTTATCCGAAGCTTGAGATTCTCAAGGCTCTGGGAGAGCTTCTTGATCTCCTTCAAATGCTTCTCTACCTTATGAATGGTCTTAACAGCATTCTCACGCTTCAAATCCAAGTCTCTCAGCTCCTCCTCCTTCTTCGTAATAGCGGATTCAAGTTCATTTAACTCCTCCTCTAAAGGCTTAACCTCTTTCTCAAGCTCCTCAGCCCGTCTCAGCTTTTCCGTTGAAAGCCTCTTAATCAGATCCGGCTTGATCATTTGACCGCAAGTTGGACACTCAGCTATCCCCTTCTTGAGAAGCTCTCTATGCCTTTCAGCCTCCTCCCTCAGTTGCTCAGCTTTAGCCTTGAACTTACTCACCTGCTCCCTGATGGCATCCCGCCTATCCTCAAGATCCTCCAAGGACTTAGAGAGGACTTTAACCTGCTCCTCAAGTTGTGCGCTTATCTTCCTTAACTGTTCTAGGCTCTTAGCTTCGACGTTATCGAGGAGAGTCTTTACGGCCGTTTCCTTCTCTTTCACTTTATTACCTAAGTCATCCCTTCTCTTAATCAGGCTTAGCAATTTTTCAAGCTCAGGAGACTCAGCCTTCCTTATCCTCTCCTGAAGTTCCTTAACCTCTCGTTTAAGCCTTTCAACCTTCTCTTCAAGGAGCTTGAGGTTTTCCTTCTTAACCGGGATCTCCTCCTCTAGTCGCTCTACGAGGGTCTCCACGTCCCTTCCCTCCCACTTTGAAAGTATCTTCCCAGCTTCATCCAACTGCTTCGCCAACTCCCTCAGCACGTTTATCCCAAGCACAGCATCCATGTCCTCCCTCTTAGGACTCAGTATCTCAGTGAGTCTGCCCTGTCTAACGTAGGCGACGTTCATGAACCTCTTGAAGCCTAGTCCCATGGCCTCCCTAGAAATGATTCTCCTGACCTCCTCTTTCTTAGACACGCCAAGGGGCTTACCCTCAACGAGTAGCATGACCCTCTCTGTTCTAAAACGCCCTCCCTTCCTGAGCCTCCCGGTAAACTCAGTCTCATAAAGCCTGCCATCTACGCCCCTGAACTTGAGTCTCACGGTCATCGATGTGCGAGGACCAAGTCTCGAGACGAGTAGCGAGTCATGTATATCTGGTAACTTCCCGTATAGCCCGTAGATGATTCCCTCTAGGATAGAGGTTTTACCAGCGTTGTTCCTTCCAGTTATCAAGTTCAGCCCCTCGGTGAACCTAATCTTTGTCGGATGGCTGAAACCCTGGAACCCTGTTAGCATAAGCTCCTTTATCATCTGCACACCTCCTCAAGGAGTCTAACCCACTCTTCGACGAACCTCCTTCTTCTGCTATCTATGAGTATATGAGTTCTTTCGCTTGCGTACTCCTCGAGTTCGCTAACCACTTCATTCTTCAGCTCTTGAACCCTCTCCATGACCTGATCTAGGGGTTGAAAAACTCTCTCAAGAACTTCGTCCATCGTTGGGATGGATGGCAGGGGTACCCTCTCTGAGCCCATCTCCGAAACCTCACAGACCAGAACTACATGGAGGATGGGCTCGGTGGCCTCGGATTCAGCAATCTTCTTCAGCTTTCTCTCGAGCTCGAACGCATCGTCTGAAGTGATTCCTTTAACGGAGAGTCTAGCTATCCCTCTCTTACCTAGAGCCTTTAGCCTCTCCCTATACGCCTCTAAGCTCTTAGAGACCTCCGAGATAAACCATGAGGCTGGTTTGACAGCACCATATGATGAAACCTCCAAATTACAGATGTCGTAAAGCCTGTTGATCTCCACGAACCTAGGCTTCCCATTCTCAATCACGTAGACTCCGAAGGGCCCCTCGTCAGTAAGGTTTATGGCCTCAGTTGCACCAGGCGTGAGCACTAAGGGCTTGGGGTAAGGCTTGACGTAGCCATGGTAGTGTCCAGCTACCACTAGATCGACGGGAAGTCGTTTAAGGTCGCTGAGCCGTATGGTCGAGTGGCTCGGGCAACCTGGGGGTATGGGTTGAAGCCCCTCTATGAATGAGTGGAGGACGAGCACTCTAAAACCTCCCTTGGCGAGAGCCTTCTCGATCAGAGGCTTCGCGACCTGAAACTTTGCCCTTATGAACGGGTGATATCCTAGGGCCGTAATCGTGACCTCTTCAAGCGAGAGACTTTCAACTTCACCCCTAAGCATCCTATCTCCTAAGACTTTGAGGTACCTTGCGAGTGGGTGTTTGACGTAGTCTAGCGCACTCCTCTCTGGCGTTCCGTCGTGATTCCCCCTTACCACTATTATGCTGGATTCTCCAAGCCCGAGCTCCTCAACAAGCCTGTGAAGCTCCTCCTTTACAAACATGGAGTCCCCAGGTGTCATGTAGGCCTTCTCAAAGAGGTCTCCGGCGTGAATCACGCAGTCCACACGCTCCTCTATGAAGGCGTCTATGGCTCTACTGAAGGCATACCTGAAAGCCTGCCTTCTCAGCTCCCTAACCTCACTTGGGATGCACCTGCCTACATGAGTGTCGCTGAAGACGCCTATCCTCAAACCTACCACCTCTCTCTCCGAGCTCTCTCTAGGGTCTCGCCTATCACCCGATCCAGCTCCCTAAGCCTAGGGGTCACACCCTTATGGACGGTCATCCTGGCCCCGACCTTTATTTGAACTGGTAGCGGGGTGAACGGACCTACGAGGACGGCCTCACCTCGGTTCAGAGATGGCAGATCTCCCACAAGTCTCTGGCTGAAGCTCTCGCTTGCGCTTTCGATCATGCTCTGATCCTGGGAGTTGACTATCTTCAGCACCGCGTAGTTCCCCACGTTTGCCAAGATGTCCGGATCTATGCTCCTAGGTCTCTGGCTTATCAGGGTTATGAATAGCCCGAACTTGGCTCCTTCCCTTATCGCTGTCGACACGGCCCTCACCGCGTAGCGACTGCCACCCTTAGAAGCCACTCTGTGAGCCTCCTCTATGAACAAGAACGTTGGAGGGGCCTTAGCCGGGTCTCCAGAGTTTTCGACTAGATGCCTGAATAATAGGTCAACCAGCATCCCCACATAGGTATCCTGAATCCTAGACCTCAGCCCCCTGAGACATATTACGCTAAGTGTTTTAGGTCTCAGTAGCTCCTCAACGTTAAAAGGCTCCCTGCCGAGGGGAATGTCCTCCTTAAGGTCTTCAAGCCTCATGAGGATAGTCGCAAGCCTCTCCTTCTCCTTCGTTGTAGACTTTTCATTTTCTATCTTTTCCCTGAACATGTCTATCAGATCTTCAATGCCAAAATCTCCCTTCTTAGAAAGTTTTTCGATGGCATTCCTGAGCTCTATTCTCTGGAGAGATCCCAGTTCAGGGCCTAGAAGCTGGCAGAACGCTCTGTGGGGTATCTGCTTAGGGCTTATGTTCAGCGTTCTCTGCTTTGCAGTCACACCTGGAACCCTTGGGGCCCCTGGAGGATAGTAGACCACCACGTCGAACTCGCCGTGCACGTCATTGCCCTCGGCCATCCTGTCCATCATTACATAGTCTCCGTGGAAGTCTATCGCTATTACTGGGAAGTTTGTGTTTCTCAGGATCTCCTCCATGATCTTCCCAGCTAGGTAAGACTTCCCAGCCCTCGTCATGGCTAAGATGGCGAGGTGAAACTCGAGATCCTGGAGGTGAACTCTGACGGGAACCTTGGGTCTGTTAACTAAGTTGCCGACCTCAATAGGTATTTTGTCCTCCTCGCCCTTGAAGAACTCCTTGAGCAGGTGATCTTCCGCTCTATAGACAGGGGAGTTCGGTCTCGGCGCTGTCTTAGGTCGGATAAGCCTTCCCTCCTTCTTATAGCCCAAGACCTCAACCTCCATTAGGGTGTAGCCTGCAGGCCGGGGGTAAGTCCTATCTCCTGCCATCCCAGGCCTAGCTAAGGGGTCAACTGCATTAACGTTCACGATCTCTCCAAGAACCTGAACGGTTCCAACCCCATACTCGTCGACATCAACTACCACGTACTCGTGAAGTGGTACTGTCACATCGGTATCCGCCTGGAACCTGAAAGACTGGGGCGACGCCCCCTCTACGACCGTTCCAATCCGATCCATGGCTAAAACCTCCCAAGATACAGATCCCGTATGACCCTCCTCCTAAGTCTGACACTAAAGCCCTTGCGCCTAAGAGCGTCCCTTATTAGGGGCTCGTAAGTCTCCATGAACGTCCCTTTCCCGAGCCTGACAAGTTCGTCAACGTCTAGGAGTGGCCTGAGCGTGTGCGGTGGCGTGCTGAGAAAGTTCAGAGCCGAGGCGACGGAGCGTGCGTGGGTTACCCCGTTTTCGGAAATCTCATCAATGTTAAGGTCTCCCCAATTCCCTTGGTAAAACGTGGCTAAGGAGTCTACTCTGTACACTCCAAGTCCATGATGCGGTCTCCAGTAGGTGACATAGAGAGGTCGGATCCCGTAAAGCTCGTCTAGAAGTTCAACGATGGATTTGAGTTCTTCGAAACGGCTCCACCTAGCTCTGAGGCGGGAATCCCACCAGCTTTCGGTTCCAGCCCTAATCTCCTCGGTTAGGTAGAGGGTGTGAGGCGCTAGGACAAGTGGCGTAGTGAATCCCGGATCGGAGGTAACAAACTCAACCTCTTCTTGATCTGAGCTTGGAACTTTAAGCTCCTCCATGACAAGCCTAACAATCGAATCGTCTTCTAGAGCCTTGAGCGTCTTTACTATTCTCTTCAGGCTTCTCTCCCTACCTATATCGATCCCGCGATTCTTTAGGTAGTCTAAGGCAAGCCTAACCCTCAGGTAGCTAACATCACTATCCTTTGAGAACCCAACCGGCGTAACTTCCCTCCTTAGGCAGGTCTTCAGGAACTTCACGAGGGCTTTTAGGAAGACTTCGACGTACTTTGCCCTTCTGACCAGAACCTCAGCCGAGAGTGGGAGAACCGGGTATAGGGTTCCATCAGCCACAGCTATAGCCCCCCTAGGAAGCACCTCAACGGCTCTTGTAAGAAGCTCAAGTTCGAGGGCTCTGAGACAGTATCTCCTACCCTCAAGTCTATGCCCGACCTCAACCCAAACCTCAGCCAGCGGATCGCTCTCAGATAAGACGCATGCAGCCCTCAGAAGCCATACGGTCAACCCTCCAGAGTATCTCACTGATCCAGAAGAGCCATCGCAGACGGCAAAACCACTGGGCTCGGAGGATCCTGAGAAGGGGTTCCATACGAGGGATAGAGACTCTCTAATGGGGTACTTGACGGAGCCCTCTGGTAGGGCTAGATCCTCAATCGCCTCTTCAAGACGCGCCTCAAACATAGATCGAAAGATGCCTTCCATGGTTTTAAACCTCCTTAGAGAGTAGCTTACTAACCGCCCTAGCAATTCCCTCGGAAAATGCCCGGCTCTTACGGAGCCCTTCTTCCGACACTGATTTCGACAGCCAGTCCAAGAAGCCCTCATTAGGAACTTTTTCCTTGAACCTCTCTAGAGCAACGATCCGACCCACCCCATATAATACTTATTACAAAGAAGCCGTCATAGTTAAGTGTTTTTATACTTCAGGCTCAAAGTACGCCTGGTCCACCACAAGGAACACCGGACATTCTCCCGCGACACTTCACTTTAAGCTCTAACCCTCCCCTAGGCTAACTCATTCGACATGGATAGAAAAAGAGGGGGTTAATGCCTCTAGGGTTTTTAAGACGGTAATTATACAAGTTTGAGTGGAAAAAGTTTTTAAATATCATTAAATATGGGCAAATTTGGTTATGAGTAACGA
>QMRV01000088.1 GCA_003649445.1 Thermoprotei archaeon
AAAGTCTTCAGGCTTAAGGCTTACCGGAGGATATACTTCTTCCCATGAACCATAAGTATTTGGATCATTGTTCCAGCGCTCACCGAGCTCCTCTAGGCTAAACTGTTCTTTAAGCCACTCTCTAAACTCGGATACAGTGCGCTCGTCGTAGCTAGCATCCTCTATTCCTCTTTCAGTTGAAGTAAACTCAGGCACAAGAGCCCATTTTTCGCCGCAAAGCCAGTAGTCTACTACAACGTCGTCATATTCTTTAACAACTTCGATTACCCTCTTGACATACTCTTCTAGCTTTCTGAAGTAATTCTCGTCGTGAGGTACGGTGCCCATATAGGGTATAAGTACTCTTCTGCCAGTTTCAGTAATAATATACCAGCCATATTTCTCGGACATCCACTGAGGTGGCGTTGGATCAAAGTGAATAAATACTCCAATACTCATGCGCTTAGCTTTCTCCAGTAAATTCTTTAGGCTGCTTAAATCCCATATGCCGTCATAAGGCTCAATCTCTCTCCATCGAGCCCAGAACTCTGCTGCAGTAAAACCTGCTCTTAAATATAGGTTTCTAGCAGGATCCTCGACACACTCGTCTGGTAGACTTATTAAGTAGTTTCCGCTCCCGTAAGCAGTTGTCTTAATGAAAGGTTTTCCTTTATAGTAAAAGCACCCGTTTTTCACCTCGAATACTGGCATAATATGCTCCGCTTTTAGCTTCGATGCTTGAGTATAAATGAGTATGCTTAAACTAATCGAAAATTTATTTAAATATAGTCTAAAGACCTAGACTATATAAATACTTAGCACAATATTCGCCGAAGCTCTGGACAAACAAAAATAATTTAAGTTAGGCAATTTAAATTATCATAATGTCGGTTGCCAAATTTATTGACAGAGAAGAAGAGCTTAACGCCTTAAAAAAGGCTCTCGAGAGTAATAGGTTTGAATTAATAGTAGTTTACGGTAGGAGAAGAGTAGGTAAAACAAGACTAGTGCTTGAAGCACTCAAAAATAAAGAATACGTCTATTATCTCGCTGTAGAGAAAGGGAACTTAGAAAGATTTAAGAAAACTGCAGCTAAAGTATCTAGCGAAATAAAGTATGCTAAAGAAGACTGGGAATCATTCTTCTATTTCCTCAAGAACAAAATAATAGTAATAGATGAGTTTCCGAATCTAATTAAAGAAGATAAGACAATAATTTCATTATTTCAGAAAATAGTTGATGAAAACTTACTAAACACTAAAACAAAGCTCATTCTCATAGGCTCATCAATATCAATGATGAAAGAAAAAGTACTGAGCTATAAATCTCCACTTTACGGCAGAAGAACAGGCCAAATAAAACTTAAACCACTTAAATTCAAGTACCTTAAAGAATTCTTCCCCAGCGCCTCGCCACAAGAGCTAGTCGAAATATACGGTTTCGCGGGAGGAACTCCATACTACTTAGAAAAGATTAAAACACCTTTTTGGAGTTGGTTAGACGAAGAATTGAAAGATCCTAAGAGCTTCTTAAAAGAAGAAGGAGACTTTTTACTCAGGTACGAGTTCGAAGAAATAGGTACATATAAAAGAATTTTAGAAGCAATAGCATGGGGTAAAACAAAACTAGGAGAAATAAAAAGTTTCGTAGGAAAACCATCGATAACAGAATACATCAAAAACTTGATCGAAATAGAGCTAATAGAGCATATTAAGCCAGTAACAGGAGGAAAGAGAGGAATATACCAGATAGCAGACAACTTTACACGCTTCTGGTTCCGATATATTTATCCAAATTTAAGTGAAATAGAGCTGGGAATATTCACGGCCCAAGACATTAAACAAGACTACAACAACTACCTGGGAGAAGTATTCGAAAAAATAGCACTAGAATTCATAGCAGAAGAAATAGCCCGCGGAAAACTGCCTAAAGTCACTAAAATTGGCAAATGGTGGTATAAAGGTGAAGAAATAGACATAGTAGGATTAAATGGCAGAAGAACAGGAATATTTGTTGAAGTAAAGTGGAGCGATTTATCTCGCCGCGACATTGCCAGAATATACGAAAGCTTAGTGGGAAAGGCTCGATACTTCAAAACCGATAGCAAGTTGTACATAATAGTCTGTAGAAACGCTCCCTTCATTGAAGAAGAAAACCTAAAGGTATATACATTGGACGACATACTTCAAGCATAAGTTCTATAGTATATCTCTTCACAGAGTACTCGCAATAGGGTATTTCCCATACTTTAGCGCTAGACGGTAAGCCATAATCGCGTTTTCTGGAGGCGTATTTTCGCGTATATGCTGTAAGCCAAATATATATCCTCCGCCTGGTGCAAGAATACTTATTACTTCCTTGACATGTTTCTCTACTTCACTCAGTGTTCCAAAAGGAATTATTCTCTCAACATCTATTCCTCCTTGAAAACATATCTTATTGCCAAAAGTTTTCTTAAGCTTAATAGGATCATTACCCTTTTCTTGAGGAAGTATTGGATTCAGTATGTCTATGCCGCAGTCAATGAACTCTGGTATTAGCTGAAATACCGCTCCGTGACAGTGATAATTGAACTTTACTTTGGGAAACTCTTTCTTAATAGTTTTTACCAGTTTACAGAACCATGGTTTAACAAATTCTCGGTACATTTTAACCGACATAAATGGCTCTGTTTCAGTGCCCATATCGTCGCCAAAATATATCCAGACTACATAGTCTGCTACTTCGTTTAAAAGGTTAAGAGTTGCTTCAAGGACTATTTCTAGTATTTTATCTGCTAAAGCTTTGTACAGCTCGGGATTTAAGCGCATGTCTAGAAGCCACTGCTTAAATCCTCTTAAATGAGCATATCTATGGAAAATCGAGCCTGCCGCACCACAGAAGATTGCATAGTCTGTTTCCTCGTATAGTTTCTTGGCTATTTCTCGAACTCCTTCAATAAGCTTGGGGTCATTTGGGTTAGGCCACTTAGGGTAGTTCTCGATATCTTCTACGGTTTTAGCATCTTTAAGAGGATGCTTTGCTACATAAACCATGTCTCCTGAATCTTTCCATATTACACCCCACCAGTCTTCAACATATCTTCCTGGCAGTCTTTTAGCAGGTATTCGGAGTCCTACGCCGCGGAAATCTACGTCGAGTGCCCACAGAAAATCTTCGTGTAAGGCAGCATCGTACGAGAGTAAAGCACGCTTTATTTCCACATTGCTTAAACCGAGATAAGACCTCAATTTAGCGTAAGCTTTGACGGTAATAGTGTTTACGTATATTGGGACTCTATCGGGTTCTTCTAGGTTTATTGCTGCTTCAACTCTCTCCCTATGGCTGTACTTCACGTTAATATAGCGTGAGATACCATAAAATAACTATAGCCGCTGTCCTATTGAACAAAAGAAGTTATCTAGATGAACACACTATTTCCTGCGTGAAAGTAGCCGTAGTGTATGCATCTGTATACTACGGAAATACCGAGAAAGTAGCTAAGGTTATAGCCGAGGTGCTTAAAGCAGACTTGTATAAGGCGTGGGAAGTAGACCCTAGTACTCTGCTACAGTACGATTTAATTGGCTTCGGGTCTGGCATATACTTCGGTAAACACCATAAGAGTCTCTTCAAGCTAGTAGAGAAACTACTTAAAGTAGAGGGTAAGAAAGCATTCGTGTTCTCTACAAGCGGCATAAGGAAAATACCTATTGTCCACAACTTTCATAAGCCTTTAATAAAAAAGCTCCGTGAAAAAGGGTTCTCTATAGTAGGCGAGTTCTCTTGCAGAGGTTTTGAAGACTACGGTCCATTTAAGCTAATAGGGGGCATAAATAAGGGAAGACCAAGTGAAGAAGACTTAAATAAAGCTAGAAAGTTTGCTTTCAGCCTCAAAGAAAATCTGCTGCAGGATACTTGAGTACATGAATAAAAAGCAATAAATATACTGGCAATAGATACTTCAGGTGAAGCGGGTTACCCTAAATTTCCCAGGAGTAGACCGCACTGCTAGCGCGTGACTCATAAAAAGATACATAGACCCTGAAGCAGAGTTTATTTTCATTAACTGGTCATACGAGCCTATACCAGAAGACACTGTACCTTTCGACATAAAAGGTGTAGAACTATGTCACAAAAACAATAAATGCACCTTCGAAGTAATAATCGAAAAATACGGCATAAAAGACGCTATTGTACATA
The DNA here is from genome assembly GCA_003649445.1 of Thermoprotei archaeon. Next base: position 4,162 of record QMRV01000088.1, read on the forward strand.
AAATAGCGGAACTTGTCCATGCAATGGATATTGAAGGCGAGCTAGATAAAGTTCCCGAGGCTAAGGGAATAAAAATGATAATTAGTGGACTAAGATTTGCCGCGAAAGATGACTCAGAAGTAGTAAACTTAGGGCTAAAAATATGAGACGCTATTTACGCATACTTCAAGTCAGTAGAGCTTATGGAAAAGTACGCCGAAAAAATAAAGGATTTAAGTAGATTCGAGAAATATAAGTTAATTAGGGAAGAAGTTAGAAAAGACATTATATTCTATTAAAGGGATTAAAATGATCAGAAAATATTTTTACTTATATGTGTAGCTAGGTTCTTCGCCATATTGAGTTCAACGATGTCTAAGTCTCCTACACTTCCACTCTACGCTGACAGCTTAGGAATACCTGTAAGCGAAATAGGCTTTATTGCCACCTCCTCTACGATCGTGGGAATATTCACTAACATTATTGCAGGAAAACTTTCAGACACACGAAAAACGTAGTGTATCCTTTATTAACAAACTCATTGAATGGAAATTAATACTAAGCAGATACAAAGTCTTAGAGAAAAATAAGATAGCTTACGTACCCTGCAGAGAGAGCTCTGAGTGGAGCTTCGACTATGGCTTACTTGAACCACTTTACCGAAATGTTCGCAGAGTAACTAACCCTAATCAGATAATCCCTAAGAAGAACTACTACATTACACCTTTGATTTTACCTCACCTTAAAGAAGAATTTAGTAAATGCTGTCGCGTTAGCTGAGACTACGAGATACTTGAAGATATACTCTTTTGGTATGCTAATTTTAATTAAGGCAATATAATGTTTGTTAACACGGTGCAAAGAAAGCTTTAGCGCAGTACTTTTAGGTAATAGTGTAATAGGTTCAGCGACAATAGAACTTAAGAGAATAATAGAAAAGAGCAATTGTAGAAGTTTCTTCATATTTTTTCGCGCTCAAATAGAGCTTCAAGGAGCTTGTAGAAAGTTTCTGAAATAGATCTATTGTCTATTAATATTCCTACATCATGTCCTGAAAGCATGTCTTCGTCATCAGGAACCGATAAGAAAATTAGTATCTTGTCTCTTGTTGAAACAATATTGCATTCCGCTTCACACTCCTTTATTTCAATTAGCCTGAAATCGGGGTTTTTAAGTCTCCTGCTCAAGTACTTTGATAATCGTCTCCAAGTCGGCTTAGTTAATATAGCATAAATAGGTCCGGGAGCAGAGAGCATTTCAGAAACAATGTTATTTACAGGAATTCTGCCTTTAAGAAAAATAGCTAGCTTTTCTGCCCGTGATACAGGGACTTTCTCATATATTGGAACAAGTTTATCTTTAAGCTCTCGAGCTACTTTCTCAAATCTCTCTATTCTCTTCCGGTACTCATTTTCAAGATTTTCTTTAAGTGTCTTTAAGGCTATTTCAGGGTGAACAGCCTTGTACTTAATAGGCCTCCCACCTAGAGAAACCACAAGTCCTTTGCTTTCAAGACTACTCAATACATCATATGTTTTAGTGTAAGGTACTCCAGCTAAATCACTTAATTCGCTTACAGTAGCTACCCCCCTAATACATAGAGCAATATATATTTTTGCCTCCTGATACGTGAGCCCAAGATCCATTAACATTCTAACATGTTGTTCACTCATTTTAAGCCACCTGCCCCCTATGAAAACATACATAACTTGCCTTACTTAATATATATAATTGGGAAAACTATTATATGAAACTTTTCGTACTCGTAGATTTCCATATTCCTCTAGTTAATATTATGAAGAAAAAATATTAATGAGTAACCCTTTCGTCTTAAATAAATGTTCTATGAAACTTTCTTACCCGCAAAATAGCTATAGTTACAACTACTACAGCTATTAATGCAGCTAAGTACATTAAGTAAGTGTAGTCAAGTTTCTTTTCAAATACTATTTTTCTAGGACGCTTCATTTTACACGCGATAAAGTTCACATAGTATACGCTGCCCTTTTTAAGCGGAGGATCTCCTTTCTTCCATACGTACAGTAGAACAAAGTTGTCTGCCACTACTGCCTTGTAGGCATTTGTTGAGATTACTGTCACGTTCTCTACTCTAAATGGAAGAATAATCACTGGATGTCTATTACCCCACTTACCGTTCCATCCGGGTGTTCCATCTTTGTTCATTATTATACCTACAGTTATATTCATGTAGGTCTGATTAAGATACTCTACATGAATAAATCTCGTGTACATTCGCTCAATAGATACCTCTGCTTTCACATCGAGTGCTGGGTCTCCGTAGAGCGCTGGCCCATTTATGTCTTTCTTCAAGTACTCGTGGTTAGGTCCTGGAACCAAGTTGATCATATCGAAGATCGCTGACTGCTGGTTCGCGAAAAAGGCTTCAGCCCAAGTATAGTTGTCTTGCTCAATAAAGTAAGCAGGTATTCCGCCCATCATGTAGCTGTAGGGTCCTTCTTCGATAACATATCCTGTGTAGAATACTGCTCCGCCAGAATGTATCCATGCTGGAGCCATGCTGTCTTTTCCCCTTATTGCTCCTATGTAGCAGTTACCTAGCCCGAAGTATATTTTAGGGTTAGTCGACTTAATTAAGTGCGCCGAGTTATTTGCCGCTATAGCATATACTTTTCCGTCTTCTGAAACAAAGTAGCCTTCAGGCCAAGGGTCAGGGTAATGTACTTGCCACCTATCGTGATTCCCATGACCACTCGTAATAATCATGTCAAACTGATTACTATTCACTAAGTCTGCAAGAAGTAGCGTAGAGTCTTTAGGTATCTTCTTCTCCACTTTTGTTCCATTGGAATAGATAATGTAGAGTATACCGTACTTTGTTTCAGGCTTCATTACTCCTCCTTCTTTAATATAGTAAACCCACCTAACACAGCAGCACGCTAGAATACGTTTGACTTTAAAGCCTTTCATTAAAACTACCCTCAAAGCATCATCATAACTATATCCAGTTAATATAGCCCACACAGCGTCTACATAGGGGTCGTCGTCAAGTCCTCTCATAAGCCTATTAACGCTTTTAACAAATTCAGGCGACGCTTCGCTAGG
>QMRV01000089.1 GCA_003649445.1 Thermoprotei archaeon
GGCTTACTGCCAAGCAGTAGAGTACGCTGCAAATATAGATGTTCCTTTAAGAGCAAAGTACATTAGAAGTATTCTATTAGAAATCGAAAGAATACATAGCCATCTACTATGGTTTGGTGTGCTTTTCCACCTTCTAGGTTTCGATACAGGTTTTATGATGACATGGCTAATTAGGGAGAAAGTAATGGATCTTGCCGAAGCACTTACGGGTAATAGGAAAAACTATGGAATGAACCTTGTAGGTGGTGTTAGAAGAGATATAGATGAAAGGAAAATAAAACTATCTCTAGAAACTTTAGACTATGTTGAGCATAAGTTAAAGAGAATCTTAGATAAAATGCTAGGGCTTAAGGAGATAATATTAAGAACTAGGGAAATAGGTTTACTGAGTCGTGAAGAAGCTAGAAAACTATCTGTTGTTGGACCTGTAGCTAGAGCATCAGGTATAAGTACTGATGTTAGGAAGTACCATCCATACGCTGCCTATGGTGAATTGGAATTTAAAGTACCTGTATATGATGCTGGCGATGTATATTCTAGAGCGCTAGTAAGGTATGATGAAATTTTTGAGTCAATAAACATGTTAAGACAATTATTAAAGAATATTCCTAAAGGAAACCTAATGGCTGAGGATATTGAAGTACCTGAATATAGGAAGGGTTTAGGACTTACAGAAGCTCCTAGAGGCGAAAACGTGCATTTAGTAATTACTGGTAGAGATAACAAAATCTACAGATGGAGACCTAGGGCCCCATCATACAACAACATTCCTTCAACTTTGGTTATGCTTAAAGGAGAGAACCTGGCCGATGCTCCAGCTATAATAGCTAGCATAGACCCTTGCTTCTCATGCACAGACCACGTGGTTGTAGTAGATGTTAAGAGCGGTATAAGGCATACTTTAAGGTTAAAAGAAATCAGCCGTAGGGGAACAAGATGAAGACTTCGAGGATTGAAATATTCAAGGAAGCCCTAAAAACAGGGATCGTGACTAAGAAGTATCCCTTTGAACCTATAGAAGTTCCTGAAGGATTTAGAGGTAAACCAAGCATAGACACTGAAAAATGCATTGGATGTGGAGCATGTGCAAGCGTATGTCCACCTAATGCGTTAAGCATTGAAGTAGACTCTGAGAAGGGTGTAAAGAAAATAATACTATTCCTTGGTAGATGTATCTTTTGTGGTAGATGTCAAGACGTATGCCCTACAGAAGCAATAAAACTTTCCAAAGAATTTGAACTATCTTCTCTCAACTCTAAAGATCTATACCAAATAGTGGAATTAAAAATGGCTAAGTGCGAAATATGCGGTAAACCCTATGCAACCATAAGGCAAATTCTATTTACAGCCAAAAATGTGCCTAAAGACCAGAGACCACTGCTTCTACTTTGTGATGAATGTAGGAGTAAGGTTTCAGCAAAGTATATCTCATATGCGAGGTGGTAAGTTTGAATCTTAAACTGTTTAGAAAGAGTTTATGGGTTTACCATTTAAATAGTGGTAGCTGTAATGGATGCGACATTGAAGTTCTCAATATATTTACACCATATCATGATGTTGAAAGACTAGGTATAAAACTGGTAGCATCACCCAGGCACGCTGACGTTATCGTGTTTACTGGACCAATAACTAGAGAAACTCTGCCCAAAGCTATTAGAGCATTTTTTGCAGTACCTGAGCCCAAAGCTGTAGTAGCTGTTGGTTCATGTGCCTGCGGAGGAGGAATATGGTATGACTCATATGCGGTTATTGGTGGATTAGATGTCTTTTATAAAGTTATAGAGAAATACTATGGTGTTAAACCTCCTCCAACAGTATATGTTCCTGGATGCCCTCCTAAACCTGAAGCAATAATATACGGTATTGCTGTTTTAAGAGGTACTTTGAAACAGAAGCAGAGAAAAGAGCACTTCATAGAAGAGGAAGTACCTACTCTAACAAGAGACTTTATCGTCAATCTAGAAAAATACGTAAAATAGTCAAGAGGAGAATTTTATGAAAGATAAAAATAAGGAAAAGGTTGAGATAATAATAAGAGCTTACAGGCATTTTCTAGCTCCGATAATTGTAATTAAAACCGCTAAGAACTCCAAGGAAATTAAAAGTAACTAGTACAAGGTGACTCCACTTAATGCTAATACTAATTAAGCTACAATACATAAAAAATATTAAAGAAGCATTTCTTAACTTGCAAATAGAACATTCATTGTCATTGAGGTATTAGCGGATGCCTCAGCAAGCCTTGGTTATAGCTCCTATAGTGTCCTTAATTATAGCGTTAATTCTGTCTATTGTGCTTAGGGATAGGAAATGTAATATTGCTGTTTCTCTTCTTTCAGCTATAGCGTCGCTACTAATGATATGGATAGGTTTAAGTGTTTTCTTAACCAATAAGCCTCTATCATATAGTGTTATTCTGTATAGAGTTGAGGGATTAACATTAGGGTTAAATAGACTTATTTTTGTTGTTGACCATTTGTCTGCTTTATTCAACATAGCTCTTGGAATACTTGGATTTGCAGTCTCAATTTATGCTATAAAATACATGGATCTTTATGTAGGACATGAGAGTTTAAGGTTCTTCGGAGTAAACTACTCCAGCTTTCTGCTTATGATGTACCTTGTCATCACAGCATATGATATTGTGTGGTTTATTGTGTTTTGGGAGTTAATGACTGTAACTTCTCAATTTCTAGTTTCATTCGAAAAAGAAAGAGCAGTAGCTAGAGCCGCAGGTTATAAGTATTTCTTCATGGCCAAAGCCGGCTCAGAACTCATAATAGTGTTTATCCTTATAGTGATCATATATCTTACACGGTTTAACACAAGCTTTGACGCAATAAGATATACACTTTCATTGCTTGCACGAGCGTATCCTGGTGTCACGGCTCTTCTTTTCGTAATTTTATTTATTGGGTTAGGTGTTAAGGCCGCAATATATCCTTTACATTCATGGCTCCCAGACGCTCATTCCGAAGCTCCAAGTAATATTTCAGCTTTGCTTAGCGGTATAATGGTTAAAATGGCAGTATATATGATGGCACGTAGTTTTTACTGGTTTGCCCCATCTCTAATTTACGTAGCACTTATTAAACCTATAATAGAGGTGTTGTAAGCGATGGATACAACTTACGTGCTCGACATTTACCTGCCAATAATATTTGCTGTGTTTTTAGTATCTTTTACACTTTACATTATTAGAATAGTTAAGGGGCCATCGGTAGTGGATATGGCTTTAGCTGTCGACTGCTTAGCCTTTGACTTAGCTGTTTTCATAGGATTACTTACACTTTACTTTAGAACACCATTCCTAATTATTGGAGCTATTGCTTTAGCCCTATGGGCTTACATCTTAGACATATACATTGCAAAATATTTTGTCAGAAAGGAGGTTGGTGAATAGTGCTCGAAGTAGTTGAGTGGATTGTATTCATTATAGGGCTTATCTTAGTCACCATAGGTGCAATATGCGACTTAGCTGGAGCACTGGGCTTAGTTAGGTTTCCTAACTTCTTTGTTAGGCTCCACGCAGCAACAGTTGGGACAATAGGTGGAGCCGTAATACCCCTATTCGGTGTAGCATTAATTTCCGCAGTATCTTCACAATTAGGGCCGTTTAGATGGGCTGTTGCTGGCGGAGCAATAATAGCAGCATTCCTAATAATGATTATCGCTCCTGCAGGTTCACATGCACTAGCTTATGCTGCTCATAAAGCCAAAATTGTTCCTGTAGAACCTAAGGTATGCGATTTACTCGAAGAACATGAGAAAAGAAAAGCAAAGGAGGCTGAGAAGAAATGATAACTTTAGGACTAATTCTATTAGCTTACCTATTTTCAATGGCTATGCTGTTCACATATAAAGCCATTACTGAGAAGGATTTGATCAAGGCAATAATATTTTCTGCAAGCCAATCCGTAGCCTACGCTATTGCCTATGCAGTCCTTTTGACTCCGGACATAATGCTTGCATACATAGCTATAGGTATAGGTGTTTACTCAATAATCTTACTCTACGTTGTTACAAAAACCGAAAGATACGAGAGTGAGCATGTATGAAGCCTGTAAAAATACTATTCATACCCCTAATGGGCTTAATTGTAGCGTTAATAATACTTATGCTAAGCTATGGTACGTTAGGATATTCGCCAACAGAATACATTAGAGGTTTAGGAGAATTCCTTCTAAAACAGTGTTACAACGTTTTCGAGAAAGAATGGTGGGCTGGAAGCCCCGAGGTAATTACTGCTACACTCTGGGACTATAGAGGACTAGACACAGTTTACGAAACAACAGTTTTTTACTTAGCAGTAATAGGTTGCATTTCCGTTTTCAGACTCCTACAGCCCAGACTTGCAGAAATAGCTAAAGAGAAGGAAGAGTATGCTTTAACAGTTATAGTTAGGGTAGCTACGAAAATAGTTTTAGTAGTAATAATTCTCATATCAATAAACATAGCCCTACATGGACACATAACTCCCGGTGGAGGATTCCAAGCAGGTTCAGCTTTTGCAGTAGCACCTTTACTAGCTATAGCTGCCTTCTCAAGATATTTTGTCGAAAAAATGGGTTTAAAAATGGATCTATCACATGCACTGAGATCTTTAGGCTTAATCATAATAGCCTTAGTGGCCTTAACACCCCTGTTCTACTTTGGATATCTTCTGCAAAACCAAGCTAAACCATGGTCACCATTCCCTGGATTTCCCGTAGAAGTAGGTTTCCTTGAACTAAGCGGTTCACTATTCTACTTTGACATTGGGGAATATCTTAACGTAGCTATGGGCTTCCTGGCTATATTCCTCCTCATATCATTACCTGAACACGTATTTAAAAAAGATATGGAGGTAGTGAAAAGTGAGTCCTGAACACATAATCGTTCTATACCTATATGCTGCATTGTTCATAGTATTTGGTATTTCAGTTTATGGTGTCGTTGTTAAACCTAACATAGTTAAGAAACTAATAGCACTATCGATACTTGGAGACACTGCCAATACCCTGATAATATTCTTAGGCTACAGAACTCTACCTAAACCCTGGCCACCAGTCTTTCCCGAGTTAGAACCTAGTTTAGAACTGATTGAGGAATTCACCAAACTTTCCGTAGACCCCTTACCTCAGGTACTGGTCATAACGGCAATAGTCATCAACATGGCTGTTACAGCTCTTCTAGCTTTCCTGGCAATTCAGGTTTACAGACTCTATGGCACTCTAGACTTCAGAAAAGTATTGAAGCTTAGAGGATGGTAGCCATGGGAAAGCTTGTTAAAATAATATTACTCTCAATACCTCTATATGTGTTGTATCTTGTGTTTGCAGGAGTGGTTACACTTACAGACATTATTCTAGGATATATTGCAGCACTAATTACTGCAGCAATAACCTCCGAAATCCTTGTCAGGGAGAAAGAAAAACTCATACAGCTAAAAAGACTAGCATACTTGGTAAAATATTTCCTGCTGTACATAACGGTAATAGAGTATAAGGCGCATGTAGATGTGATTAGGAGAGTATTTCATCCTAAGATGCCTATCAACCCTGGCATTATTAGAATACCCTACCATGTTGAATCAGATTACGCCCTGGTCACTATAGCTAACTCAATAACTAACACACCTGGAACAGTGACAGTAGACATAGATAAGGAGGAAAAGAAGCTTTTCGTACACTGGATAGACGTTAAAGGCATTGAAGAACAGTTCTGTTATGAAACAATATCTAAAACATTTGAAGAATATGCTAAGAAAATTTTCGATTAAAGGTGATATGTAATGGTTGAATACATAATTCAAAACTACGACATAGTAACCGCGTCTTTACCAGGACTTGCAGTTTTAATTTCAGCTACAGGCGCATTCACATTACCATTAATACAGCTTATAATGAAAAACAGAAGAATATGGGAAGCATACACAATACTGTTCACGTTTCTAGTAATGTGCTTAACGTATAGATTAATGTTTAAAGTATTTGAAATAGGAAAACCATTAGTCTATACCTTTGGTGGTTGGCCTCCACCATTAGGTATAGTCTATGAAGTTGACATGTTTAACGCATTACTTAGCATTGTAGTTTCCTCGATAATGTTTCTAGTGGCTATCTACAGCACTAAGTATCTCGAATTTGATGACGGTGTCCAATGGTACTATACACTGTTCTTAGGTTTAGAAGCAGGTATGCTTGGATGTATATATACTGGTGACTTCTTCAACCTATTCGTTATGATAGAGGTTACTGCTGTCTCAGCATATGCCCTTGTAGCTTTTAGAAGATACGATAAAATAGCTATTGAAGCAGCTATGAAGTACGCTATTTTCGGCGCCTTGGCAACAACAATGTACTTCACAGCGATAATTTTTGCATATGGTAGTTTAGGGACATTAAACATGGCTGATATGGCTTTGAAGTTTAGTAATGTAGAGGTCCCGGTTACAGGTTTACCTTTCGGAATAGTACATTACGGTATGGCCTTGTTTATAGTCTTTGCTTTATGGTCTTTTACGTTTAAGGCAGCGCTATTTCCAAATCACTTCTGGCTACCGGACGCGCATGCTGCAGCACCATCTTCAATATCTGCGTTACTTTCAGGTCTTGTTGTTAAGGTTGGAGTTTATGCTATAGCTAGATTCCTATACACAATATTTTCAGCATCTGAAGCAGTTGCTTCAGTAAGGAGAATAGCCCTATTAGCAGTATTTGTTATGGGTGTTTTCTCAGCTTTCCTAGGTGCAATTCTAATGTTTATTCAGAGAGATATTAAGAGGCTAATAGCTTACAGTACAATACTTAACATAGGCTACATCGCTATAGGTTTCGGTTTAGGATCAACTTTCGGAGCGTTAGCGGCAACATACCATATAGTGAACCATGCAGTAGCTAAAGCACTTCTCTTCATGGCCGCAGGAGCCTACATACACTACGCTGGAACAAGAGATATTGAGAAACTTTCAGGAATAGGAAGAGCAATGCCAATAACAACCCTAGCATTCATTATAGGGGCATTTTCACTAGCAGGAATACCACCGCTAAACGCTTTCATGAGCAAATTCCTACTCTACGGAGCGCTATTAGCTACAGGAATATTGCCATTAGTAGCTGTAGTAGTTATTCCAAGCATTATAGCTTTCCTAGCATACCTCAAACTAGTATATACGATATTCGTAAAACCGTTAC
>QMRV01000090.1 GCA_003649445.1 Thermoprotei archaeon
AGGAGAATGTTATAGTTTAGCGAGAAAATACAAGGTCTTTGGCGTCCCTACAACCATGATTTTCGTAAACGGTAAACCTAAGCGCAGGATTCTAGGTCCAGTTAGCGATAAAGCTCTTGTACGCTTAGTTGAAGAATACTTATAACTTTACTTCTAAGTTGAGGGCGAAGGTTTTTCACTTTCAACAACCTTAAACTTTATCTTTAAAGTCCCAGCACCAGTTTCTTTAACCCAATTCACCTCGATACTTACAGGATGTTTTCCTTTAGTAATTTTAAGAGGAACATCGTAACCAGGCATTAGCACCATTACTCTTACGCATGTTTTGGTGTTGTAGAAAGCGCAGGGCATAGATATCCTTTTATCCCCTATATGAACTATGGGGTTCGCAGCTACTTTTAAATCTCCTAAAACTTCACCTTCGGCTTTAACTAAGATCCATGCGTATTCCTTATTTACAATAAGTTCTCCAACATTAGCATATTTATCGAAGCCTTTACTAACTTCAGGCGGTATGTCTATTTCTAAGACTATTTCCTCAGGTCTAAGCATTACTCCTCTCTTAACAACCATGGAGGGTAATGATAAACATAGACCTAAGACCGTAAGGAAAGCAACCGCTACAACTACACCGTACTTGTACATGCCTATTCACCGTAACATACTTACCTTATTTTAAACTTATTAGGTTAACATTACCAATACTAAGTCGAGAAGACTCTATAGTCTACTACGTAACCTCTCCGCCGCTAATAGTGTATTTCTAAGTATGTTTTCCTCATTCACCGTCAACATTTTTCTATGCATCATGACCGGTTTCCCATTGATAAATACTGTATCTACATCGCTACCACATAAGCTATATACTATAGTATAGTAAATGTCTGTTACCGGCATTGCCTTAAATGGATCGGGTTTTAAAACAATAATATCTGCTGCCTTCCCCTCCCTAATTGAACCAACTATTCTATCTAACCCTAAGTTCTTTGCTGCGTTTATTGTAGCTGCTTTGATAACTTCTTTAGGTTCCAATGCGGAGGGGCTACTGTATTTATAATTTTGAGCGGCTAGCATGAACTTCATTTCCTTGAACATGTCTAAGTCTCCACTACTTAAGGGCCCGTCTGTTGCTAAAGAAACCTCTACGCCGGCTTTTAACATTTCAACTATGGGGGCTATTTCCTGCCCTCCTCTCATCTTAGTAAATGGAGCGTACGCTACCTTCACCTGATACTTAGCTAGTAAAGGTATTTCCTCTGATCCTACGTAGGCTGCGTGAGCTATGAGAGGTTTTACTTTAAGTAATCCTATTTTCTCAGCTAACTTTATGGGCGTAGTCCCATACTTACCTTGAACATATTTTATTTCATCCCTAGATTCTGCTAAGTGAATATGTATTGGTTTATCGTGAACTTTGGAGTATTCAATAGCTTCTTTAACCGTTTCCAAACTACACGAATATAGGGAGTGAATACCTATCATTGTCGATATTCTTCCCTTAGCTTTACCATGGTATCTTATTGCAAAAGACACCGAGTCTTTAAGGTTATGCTTAGGCGCGTACTCAGAATACTCTATAACAGTTTTAGCTATTACTGCTCTAATTCCTACCTCCTCTACAGCTTTAGCTATTTCTTCAGCGTAGAAATAATGGTCTGCGAAAGTTGTTGTCCCAGATTTTATCATGCAAACTATTGACATTAATGAGCCCATATAGACATCGCTTGATTTTAACATGCCTTCAATTTTCCAGACTCTCTTCAACCATCTAAAACCTGATATGTTCGAAACTAAGCCTCTAAGAATTGACATTGGTGAGTGAGTATGTGTGTTAATTAGTCCTGGCATTACTATGGAGTTTTTATCGCCTATAATAATTTCTGGTTTATGTTCTTTTATAATGTCGCTTTTTCCAATGTCAATTATTAGTCCGCTATCAGAGTCAATAATAACTACGCCATCGAATATTACTCCCTTACGGTCCATAGTGACTATTATGCCTTTAAGCGCGTAAATTACCATAAGATTTCACTTACTAAACAAAAGTATGTCTTCTATATTGTAGGTTAAGTATACGGTATCTCCTATGTTAATATTCCTTATTCTGCTTGGAGAATGTACAACAATACTGCCTAAAGGTGTTTCAATAACGTACCTTGAAAGCACTCCCTTAAATGCTTTGACCAGGATCTTCCCTTTAATGTAGGGTGGCTTACTAGGTTTTTCTTTAACTATTATTAGTTTCTCAGGTCTTATGCCAAAATATGCTATTTTACTCTTAGGAAGATATTTGGGAAGAACTATGTAAACTTCATCGTTAATTACTAGTGAAAGATATTTCTCTAGCTCTTCAACTTGCGCGTAATCTATCTTAAACGTGTTTTCTACACCTACAAACTCTGCAACGAATTTTGTTTTCGGTTTATTGAATAGTTCCTCTGGAATGTCAACTTGCTCTATAACTCCATCGTTCATTATAGCTATTCTATCAGCTATTTCGAAAGCATCGTCTCTGTCGTGGGTTACGTAGACTGCTGTAATATTTAGTCTCTTTAAAATGCTTTTGAGGTCGCTTCTAAGCCTTGATCTAAGTATTGGGTCAATGTTGCTCATGGGTTCGTCTAATAGCATTATTTTAGGTTCTATAGCTAACGCTCTTGCTAGTGCTACTCTTTGCTGCTGACCGCCGGAGAGTTCTCTTGGATACTTATTTTCAAGACCCGTTAAACCTACTAGTTCAATTACTTCTCTTACTTTCTTCTTAATTTGAGCTGAGGGAAGTCTTCTCAATACTAGGCCGTATGCTATGTTTTGAAACACTGTCATGTGGGGGAAGAGTGCATAGCTTTGGAAAACAATACCTATGTTTCTTTTATTCGGCGGTATTGGTGTTACATCCTTACCATCTATAAGAACTCTTCCCTTAACCGGGGTTACGAACCCTGCAATAACCTTAAGTGTTGTAGATTTACCGCATCCACTAGGCCCTAGAAGAGCTAGTATTTCACCTTTCTTAACTTCAAGATCTATTCCCTTAAGCACGAAGGGCTCATGTTTCCCGTACTTTGCCCAGATATTTTCAAGTTTAAGATAGGTCACGGTTCTTCTTCACCTACTACTTGCTAGTCCTATTAGTCTTTCGGAGAGAAAGCTTAGCGTAAGAGTGAATATAACTAGCATAAATGATAATGCGGATATCGTTGGGTCCCATTTCATAACTAAGAAGTTAAGCATTGCAACAGGCAGCGTGAAAACATTACCTACCCCTAGGAATAGCGAGATAGCTACAGCATTAAAAGATATCATGAAGCTAGATATGAAGGCTCCTAATACAGACTCTTTAATGTTAGGAATCACTATTTGGAAAAATGCTCTTAACCTACTTGCTCCAAGACTAACAGCTGCATCCTCTATTTCTGGGTTGAAGTTTGAAAGCCCTGCATAAACTGTTCTCATAGCGTATGGGTAAACTATTATTATGTGCCCTATAAGCAAAGCTATGAACGATGTTATTTTCATCATTTTAACTATGAAGATGAGTAATGCGAAACTTAAAACAATTTGAGGAACAAGAACAGGTAAGTCGAAAACTCTCTCAATAGCTCTTCTATAGGGTACTCTATGTCTTGTGAGAATGTAGCTTACAGGAACGTTAAGTAGTGTTGCTACCATAGATGCTAGCAATGCTATAACAACGCTTAACTTAAAGCCTTCAACGAAACTCTCATATTCAAACACCTTATAAAACCATTTAAACGTAAAACCCTTAGGCGGAAATGCTATAGCTTCACTTTCAGAAAACGCTATACTTAACGGCATAATTATGGGGAAAAGTAACCATAGAAGAGCAACTATTAGTGCTGCTCTCATGAATACCTTACCTAGGCCTGTCATTCACCATCACCTCTTCTTAACTATTACTGATGCAAGCTCGGAAATAGCCAAGACTGTGGCCAGAATTATTAAGGCAATAGCGCAGGCTTTCCTCCAATCTAATAATATTGACACATACTCTGCTAAGAGCATACTTAAAGTTGCATTCTGCGGTCCGCCTAGTAATGTGGGTGTTGTGAATGCTGTAGAACACCCTGTTACCACTATGGTTACTCCGAAAACATAGCCCTTAATAGATAAGGGCATTACTATGTCTTTAAATACTCTAAAAGTGTTTGCGCCTAAACTGTAAGCTGCCATTATTGTTTCATCTGAAATGTTTTCCATTGCACTTAATAGTGAAATGAACATGAATGGGAAAAATAGTTCCGTTAAACCAAAAATCATGGCTAACTCAGTGTACAGAAGCTTAATGGGTTCATTAATTATACCTAAAGCTAAGAGAATAGTGTTAACTAGGCCATGTCTACCCAGTATTATCATCCACCCATATCCTCTAACAATGGGATTTATCATTACGGGAAGCCATATTAGGGCTTTCATTATTTGCCTCATTTTGTAGCTCATGTGAAGAACATAGAATGCCACAGGATAGGCTAAAGTAGTTGTTATAAGTGCTACTATAAGCGCAACTCTTAATGTACGCAAATATGCTGTTTGAAAATCTGCTCTAAAAACTATTTCAACGAAGGTATATGAGATATTGCCTACATAGAATAGTAGTGAAATTAATGAACCAACTATGAAAACAGTTAAAAATATTATTGAAGGTATGATCAGGACTATGGGGATTACTTCTCTAATTCCCTTATTGAGAAAAAGTGTTTTTGAGTTAAGGAGTTTCATTGATTTCTCTAATCCTCTTTCTCCCCTTCTAACCTGTTCCCATTCTTGTCTTCCATTCATCAATCCATTCCTCAAGGTGAGCGGCAAGTATCTCAGGCTTTATGTATATTGGTTTCCTTGTAACAGGTTCAATGTTGTAATAGTGTCCTGGAGGTATTTCTGCTTCAGCATTTACCGGAGCATCAACTCCTGCTTCAGCAAGTTTCTTCTGAACTTCTGTGCTAAGCCAGAAGTTTATTAGCTCATAAGCTAAGTCCTTGTTCTTAGCTCCTTTAGGTATTGCCATAAGGTTTAAGGTGAATATTGAGCCCTCTTCGGGGATAACATACTTTATAACACCACCTAGGGTCTTGTTCACTCCCTGAAGAGCCCCTATTTGATATCTTAAACCGGGCGCTATGTGTGCCTCTTTTCTCTCAAATAGGCTCATTAAGTCTGCTGATCTAAGGTAGAATGTCACTATTCCTCCCTTCAGCTCCTCTAAGGCGTCAAAACCGGGTTCTACATTTTCTACGGAACCTCCATAAGCTATGCTTGTTAAAACTAAGAATAGTGGTCCTGTGGTTGTTGTTATGTCTGGCAGAACTATGTATCCTCTAAAGTCTTCTCTCCAAATGTCTTTAACACTAGTTACTGGTGCGTGTAAGTCGCTCCTATAGAAGATTAGGACATCCTGGATAGTATGGGGGACACCGTACTTACCTACTTCGGTTTGCGCTAATGCGTTTTTAATGAAGTTATATAGTTTCTCGTAGTTTGGTATTTTGGATAAATCGAGCTCCTCTAATAATCCCTTTTCAGCTGCACGGTACATGTAGTAGTCTGGTAGGAATATAACGTCCGGTAGGGGTTCTGCTCCCTCAACTAGCTTAGCATATCTTTCGGCTGTTCTCCCGGAAACAAGCTCTACTTTAACATTGTATTTCTTTTCAAAAGGCTCAATAACTATCTCCTTGATTTTATCCCATGCAAAACCCCAATGAGATATCACCAACGTTCTTGGAGTTGTTGGCGTCGGTGTTGGTGTAGGCTTAGGATAGAGCATTGCAGCTGCTGCGCCAACTATTATGATGACAATTATTATTGCCAATATTATGGCAAGTTTAGGTTGCAACTGACCACCTCAACGTCTCTAAATTTTACTAATCAATAATATAAAACTTCTCTGAGAAATTTTTATAACTACATAACAATATTTTTAATTTCCCATTTCGAATAGGTTTATAATTCTATTTTCTACGACATCAAAAAGCCCTCTGGGTGTTATTTTTAATTCCGGGCTAACAGTCAAAGTTAAAGTTGATATGGACTTTATAGGGTCAAAATGCTCGTAACCTAGGTTGTAAAGTGTTTCTCTAATAAGTGCGATGTTCTTGGCTACCTTTTCTGAGTTATCCAAACTCATAATTCCTCCTACAGGTAATTTCTGGTATGCTAATAACCTATTATCGCACACTACAGCTAATCCTCCTTGACCTTTTACTACATAGTCTGCAGCCTTAACCATATCGTTAACGTTTCTGCCTAAGACCAGGAGGTTATGGCTGTCATGAGCGTAGGTTGTAGCTATGGCTCCTTTTTTCAAGATAGCTCCTTTAACAAATCCTAGAGCGTATCTTTCATAACCGTACCTATTAAATACGGCTGCTAAGGCTAAGCTTGTGTTTTCCCATAAGACCTTGCTGTTAAAGACTTTTACTGTCTCCTTTCTTTTCCTAGTGAATGTAGTATGAGGTAAAACCTCTATAACGTTAACGTTGATTTCACCATAGCTTATTGGCGCTTTAACTTCTAAGATCTTACTACTGATCTTGAAGGGTTTAATACTACTTAAAAACTTTCCAGGAATAGCTGACACGTGGCTTACTTTATTGATGAGGAAACCTCTATCCTTAGTGTATATTAGCTTGCCCTCCTTAAACACCTTTATAACATCTAACTGTTCTAAATCACTAACAACTATGACATCAGCTATTTTACCTGGTGTTAAAGCTCCTCTATCATATAAGCGCATTCTGTTAGCTGGCGCTAAGGTTGCTGCGTAAAATGCTTTTTCGGGCTCTAACCCTAGCTTTAGAGCCTTCCTAAGAATATGATCTAAATGTCCTTCATACACTAGCTTAGCAGCATCAACATCGTCTGTTACGAAAGCATACGTACCAGCGGGCAGTTTCTTTAGAGTTTCAATAACATCTTCAGTTAACGATTTCTCCTGTATTTCAACAAAAACTCCCTTTCTTACCCTCTCAATAATAAGTTCGGAAGTCATTTGCGTA
>QMRV01000091.1 GCA_003649445.1 Thermoprotei archaeon
GAAACATAAAGTAAAGGAACACGTAGACCTCGTAGTAGGTGATGCACGCAAATTACCCTTTAGAGATAGTAGCTTAGATTTCATATTAAGTACGGGAACGTTGCATTATTTAAGAGATTTAGCGGAGTTCTTTAGAGAATGCAGTAGAGCTTTAAGAAAGGAAGGTAAAGCATTAATTTGTGAGCTATCGCATGATGTTAGCTCTAAAGAACTTAAAGAACAGTCTGCAAGGTGGAAGAGGCCTAGTAGAGTACTAAAACTAGCAGCGTTAATGCATGGCATACCTAGGATGGAATATGTTAAAGACTATGTGAAAGCATCTTTGAAGGGAGCATTTGTACAGTATAATGTGAGGTTTAAAGGCATGCTAACAGAGCTAGTTATTAGAAAACCCGTTTAAATGCTGTGGGAAATATAATGTGCCAAGTCTGCGCATTAACTCTTATCCTTTAAGGGAGCTAATGTATGGGAGTTTTATGCTTTTTTGCTCGTACTATTCTGAGCGATGCTAGTACTGCGAACAATAATAGTCCGAAAGCATTCACATGCAGGTTAGCAGGTGTTAAAATAGCTATAGACGATATGAAATACATTGCCCTTTCAATGACACTAATAGTTCCTTTGAAATAACCTTCTATAGCTATGGCTAAAGCTATTACTCCTACTATGCCTCTTGCAAATGTGGAGATTATTTGTAAAGGAGGGCCCATGAGCAATAATGTTTGATCGAAAATGTAGATGAAAGGCACTATGAAACCTGCTAAGCCAAGCCTCCAAGCTATAAACCCTGTTCTCATAGGATCTGATCCTGAAATACCGCTTGCAGCATATGCTGCTATAGCTACCGGAGGTGTTATGAACGATAATACTGCAAAGTAAAGTACGAAAAGATGGGCTGCAAAAATATTAACACCCATATGTATTAATGCTGGACCCGCGAGAGTAACCGTTATAATGTATGCGGCTGTTGTTGGAACCCCCATCCCTAATATTATGCATACAATCATCGTAAGTAGTGCTCCTAGAAGAGGTATTCCGTGGGATAGCATTGGAATTAGTCTTGCTAATCTAACACCTAAACCAGTTAACGTAATTACCCCAATTATTATTCCAGCCGAAGCACAAGCAAGAGCTACGGGTGCAGCGTACATAGCCCCCTTAATTAATCCTCTAAGAATTTCCCTATATGGAAACCTCTTTTCCCTGACCAATGTACTTAAAGACCCTACAATTATCAGCGACAGTATAGTATATGCGGCTACTAATGCTGGCGATGCTTGTACAACGAAGAGGTAGTATATTAGAACGATTATGGGTATTAGCAAGTGTATGTTATTCAGAACTATGCTGCTTACTTTGAGCTCACCACTTATTTCAATAGGTTTAATGCCCATTTTTAATGCTTCTAAATGTATCATTGTGCCAAGTGATAAGTAGTAGAGTATTGCAGGTAGTGCAGCTGCTACAGCGACTTTCCAGTAAGGTATACCTAAAAACTCAGCCATAACAAAAGCCGCAGCCCCCATAACAGGAGGCATGAACTGCCCTCCGGTAGACGCTGCCGCCTCTACTGCAGCAGCATAGTCTGGTTTATAACCTACCTTCTTCATCAACGGGATAGTGAATGTTCCTGTAGTTACGACATTGCTTACGGCGGAGCCTGAAACAGTACCCATTAGAGCGCTTGCTACAACAGCTACTTTAGCAGGCCCTCCTGCACTCCTACCTGCAATAGCGTATGCTAAGTCTATGAAGAACCTTGCAGCTCCAAGTTCCTCTAGTAGTGCCCCGAAAATAATGAATAATATTACGAAGGATGCTGAAACACCTATCGGTATTGAAAATAATCCCTCTAAAGTCCACACTTGGTACTCTATGAACCTTTCTAAACCATAGCCTTTATGATATAGAAATGGCAAGTAGGGTCCTAAGAAAATATAGGCTATGAATATTGAAGCCACAATAGCTAATGGCGCACCTACGGTTCTTCTCGTTAATTCAAGAACAAAAGCTATTAAAATTATTCCAGCAATTACCTCCCATAAGTTTACACCGTGCATTCCTCTTTCCAATATTCTTTCAGGAGTTAAGTTTATTGTGAAGAAAAGACCAAGTGCGAAAAGCGATGCTAATAGAAGATACTCAATTTTTTTAAAAGACTTAACTTTTTTCGAGTATGGGTAAATTATTAAAGTTATAACTAGTGCGCCGAATAGGTGGATAAATCTATGAATTTGCGGGTACGGCGGCCCGTAAAGACCTGTGTAGAAATGGTATATGGCCATAAATAGTGCTGTGAGTATCGAGAGAGAAGCTAGGGGCTTAGGTATTTTCCTCTTACTATACGCTAATTCTACTATCCCCCTCTTCTCCATGGGGCTAACACCTCTTTAGCATTAGGAACAGGATGTAGGGTATTTCCTCTATTTCCAGTTTAACTGCTTCACCACATTTACCAAACCATTGGAGATAATACCTATATATCTTACCATTAATGTTTACGGTTAATTTTTGAGGGGCTAAGTAAGCTACTTGGTATATTATGCTTTTAAATTTCACATTATCCTTAACATACAATATTATTTTTCCATTTTCCATTTTAACAGTACATTTATACCTTAATTCTCTATAATCATAGGTATCTGATGAGTAAACTACTTTCACAGGTTTTAGCATTGAATCTTCTACAACAAACTCCTCTACAACACGGTCCTTATCATAGGAGTGGAGAAAATTATAGGATAATCGTGTTCCATCGGAGACTATGTTCAAGAAATACTTCTTACCTGTGTAAATATTTTCTAATGTCAATACGGTAACGTGACTAAGCAGTATCATAAGTGCTAAAAAGATAAGAAGTAATAGTGGGAGAGAAAAAAGGAGTTGTTTTATTTTCAAAAGTTAATTCCCTTACCCTTTCATTTCAGACGGTATTAGCTCTTCAGGTATTTTGAAACCTAGCTCCTTGTAGTACTTTACTGCTCCTGGATGTAATGGTATGTTAACTCCCCAGAGAGCTTTCTCTAGTGTAACATATTTTTCAACAGCTGCATGAACACTCTTCCACTCATCCCTATGCTCCCATATTACCTTTAACAGCTTATAGACATCATCTGCAGACATTCTCGTTGTCGTCAACATTAAGACTCTGAATGCTGGGAAATACACTGTATGATCTATTCCCTCAAACGTCCCCGGGGGTATTTCAGCCATTTCGTAGAATGGATATTTCTTATAGAATCCAGGGTCAGTTATGGAGACCATATCTACTTTTCCTTTCATTTTAGTTAGTAGCTCTATTACTGGGGCTGATTTCGGTGGGTGAGAGAATATTATAGCATCTACTTTACCATCCATGAGCGCCTGAACCAGATCAGGCGCTCCACCATAAATTACCTTTGCCATATCATCGTAGGTTAAGTTGTAGTATGCTAGTATTCTTCTTGCCCCCAATTCGCCTGCGCTGCCTGGTCTATCTACTCCTAACCTTTTACCTTTAAGATCGTCAATAGATGTTATGCCTGCTTCCTTATTGACTATTATGTAGAAGTATCCTAGAACTGTTCCGAAGAGTGAACGTAGTTCTGAATGTGGCTTACCTTCATAGTCTCCTATACCATGATATGCCATGTAAGCTGTTTCTGCATGAGATATGCCCCAATCAACTTTGCCTTCATGCAGAAGCCTTATGTTTTCTACTGAAGCGGCGCTTGCCTCGGCTGAAGCCATGAACTCTGGAAGGTACTTATTAATTACCTCAGCCATAGCTACGCCCATGGGGTAAAGAGAGCCCGCTGTTCCAGCTGTAGCTATTATTAGTCTTTTCTTTTCAGGAGGCTTTAAAGCAATAGCTGTTGCTACGAGACCTATAATCACTATCGCTAATACTATAATTAAAATAGTTTTTCTAGACATGGAACTAAACCACCTCCTTAACTTTTAAAATATTTGCTCCAAGAGATTTGAAAACCTCGTAGAATGTGGGAAATGATTTACTACAATATTCTGCATCACTAATAACTGTTACTCCTTCAGCAATCATCCCAGCTATTGCTGTAGCCATAATTATTCTATGATCCATATGTCCGTCTATCCACGCTCCATGCAGTTTACTATGATGAATTATCATTTCGTTTTCCTTTAACTCTATTTTAGCACCCATTTTCTCAAGTTCCTTCTTTATAACAGCTGGTCTATCTGTTTCCTTAAGCCTAGACGACTCTATATTCTTCAAAACTGTTTTACCTTTAGCATAAGTACCTAAGACTGCGAGATATGGTATAGCGTCCGGTAAGTCTTTACAGTCAACCTCTACACCTTCAAGTTCCCCTATACTTCTAATAGTTATTCCGTCTAACCCGTAGTTTTTAACAGTAATATCTGCTTCCATTTGCTTTAAAATATCTACTACAACTTTGTCTCCTTGAACATCCCTAGTATCGACACCATAAATTGTTATTTCAGCATCCTCTACGAGCGCCCCTGCCGCTAGAACAAAACATGCTGACTCCCAATCTCCGGGAATTGTGAACCTATATGGCTTATATGTCTGTCCTCCATAAATGTGGAATATTTCGAAATTCTCATGATCTATTCTTCCCCCAACTCTTCTAACCCATTGGAGTGTCATTTCAATGTAGGGGCGCTCGTAGAGGTTAGGTACGAAGACTTCAGTGTCCTCTTCAGCTAAGGGCATTGCTATTAGAAGCGGTGTTAGCCATTGGGAATTTATTCCGGGAATCGTTGTTTTACCTCCCTTTACAACCCCCCTAATAACAACAGGGGGTTTTCCATCGCCTCTAACGGAGAAAGCTGCTTTAGCTCCTAGATCTTTCAGAGCGTCTAGTAGAGGCTGACCATACCTGCCTGGTTTATACCTTAACTGCTCATCTCCTGTAACTACGACATAGCTGTCTAGTAGAGCTGAAACAGCGTATGTTATGAAAAGCCCCGTACCTGAATTTCCAACGTTAAGCACATCATACGGTATTTTCAAATTACCTCCTGTTCCCTCAAAAACCCACTTATTACCCTCAATATTTACTTTCGCCCCTAATTCCTGAACGACCTTAGCCATGGAATAAGCATCCGCACAAGCATCGTGTATTATAGCTTCCGAAGTACCTTCAGCGAGAAGGCCGAAGAAGTTTGCTCTAACACTGTGGGATTTCGAAGCAGGAATTCTAGCTTCTCCTGAAAGCTGCCTAGTCTTCCTTACTATAAGCCACACCAATACTTGCCCCAAAAGATAATTTTTCAGAAACACTCCTAATTCTCTTTACGTCGAATATTTTAGACTAATATTTTTTAAGATATGCTGAAAACATTAATTCATGGGACACGATAATTACTACAGGGTTTCCCCGTGGTTAGAATATTTAAAATTCTTGGAATAGTGTATCCGGGTTGGAGATGCAAACTTACAAAGAAGCGTCCACAAGTTGAAATAAATGTTTGGGCAGTATACAGTATGAAAAGAAATCTAACGTTCACCATACAAGAAATAAAAGGTATAGGTAGAGAAAAACTATCGTCATTTCTTAGAAAACAAAAGAAAATACTGGACTTCTACATAGTACCTTGTAGGGGAATACATACCAAGTACATAGTAGCGGTATGGGATAAGCAAAAATATATTACAATGAAACTTCTTAACCTAGGATGTTTTCCACTAAAACCAGTCAACATCAAGCACGGTGTTGCAGAATGGATTATAGTTTGTGGGAGTGCTAAAAAACTTTTCTCAGTAATAGACACTATTACGAAACATAAAGGATACAAGCTAGCTTACGTGAAAACAGTTAAAGACATAACCGTAGGGTCTCCTTACTTAACAGCGAAACAGCTAATAGTGCTTAGAGAAGCTTTAAATAAAGGATACTACACATACCCTAGAAAAATAAGTCTAAGAGAACTAGCAGAAAACTTAAAAATATCAACGTCTACATTAGCGAAAACCTTAAGGCTTGCGGAGAGGAAAATATTAGAAAACATTATAGCCTAAAACCATGATCAATAATAGCAATAACTCGTTAGAACATTTTCATGCCTGATCATTGCTTTAAGAATCACTCTCATTATTGTAAATAATTCCGTTTCAAGCAAAATTCCAGAAGGAGCTATAGCCATGTTCATTCTTAAATAGCGTTGTCATGAAAGACGTTTTTACAATATTTGCCATATTTTTCACCCTTTCACCGTATTTTTCTTCATTTTATATTTCCTTACACAAAGCTACTCATACTGCAATCATCGTCGTTACTGGTCATATAAGTGTTGGCGATACTGTACACGTCTCTCTAACATAAAGCTTGTATCCTACGTATATTAGTAGGCTGTAACTCCAAAATATGGACCTTAAGTATTGTGAAAGCCTACTATATTTGTAAACTCGGAAGTTAACTTCATGCTATCATGTTTCTCATAGAGCCAAGTAGTTGTGCCTGGTTCGAGCACGAACAATACTTAACCCGGCTAAGAAAACTCTGCAAAAGCAGAATACCCGAAAGTAAACATGTACATTGCCATTGAGGATAAAACCACTAAACAGTCTTCCTTAGCAGCAAAACCTAGCAATGGTAAGTGCGAGAGCTGCTCAAAGGCAAAGCGTCTATAAGGTCTTGGTATGCTAAGTATTTCCCTAAGAAAAAGTTCTCAAAGAAAGCGAAAGAACGTTGAAAAGAATAATCCATGAAGTAGAAAAGACCAAAAAGAATACTAAAACTGGCGTCACTTATGCATGGCATATCGAGGGCAGAATACGAAGCAGAATTCGTGAAGGAAAAGCCTTAGAAAAATCAGTAAAAAGCTATGAAACAGTGTTTAAAGGTATAGTTGTAAAGTTAAAGATTAAGAAAGTAAGTGTTAAAGTAAAAGCATAAAAACATCGTTTAAACAACCGGATTTAGGAATTGCATTTTCTTGGAATGTTAAAAAGAAGTTGAAGTTTAGACTTATGCTCCATA
>QMRV01000092.1 GCA_003649445.1 Thermoprotei archaeon
ATACTATATTCACCTCTAAATAATCATATTTACTACAAACTATTGTCTTTACTTTATCTACTACTACACTCATATTACTAACATCTTTATTAATAATTTCTTTATCTATCTCGTTTAATATTTTTCTGACTAAATAATATCTTATCGGAACGACTATCTCAACATTATCGCTCCTTTTCAGATACAATTTATTTTTTATTAGTAACTCGTATTTAATTCCTATTTCAACTACAGTACAGTATCTGAACTCACTGCTTATAGTATTTTGTGTAAAGACATTATAGTACGCTATTTTATTAAAAAATTCATGTATATTATGGTAATTATATTCGCTTATTGATATTTTGAAAATCTCTACTGAAAAATTTAGTCTTCTAGGAAAATTCTTTATAAGATAACTATACACCTTATATACCTGTGATTCCACTAAATTGCGTAGCTGAAGCAGACTTTCTATAGTTAAAGTGCCATTTCTTGCTCGCTGAATTATGCTCAAAAGTGTAAGTCTGGCGAGAGATGCTGAAAAAGATTTTGTTTCGATGATAAATTCATCGCAAATAATAGACAGCGAAGTAAGATCATAAAGCATTATTATGTTCTCTAGGTAGATAACCATATAAGAAAGTATAATGAGCACAAGTAATAGAGCTACATAAAGTGATACTAGTCCTCTATTCTCGGTCATTTATATCAACCACTATGTATGCTATTTCCTTATAGTTTAAATAGAAGTAAAGCAATATTTCCTTAGTTACTTTAAATGAAATCTCGTTTTTTACTTTAATTTTATGTAACAACTCTGTTTTAGACATATATTCTATTTTTCTATTATAATACTTTTCTAAACTAACTATTTTACTGAAATAACTGCAACTATGAATAACCAAACCAATATAAGTAATTAAACATACTATTATAATAAATGCCAATAAGCAGTCTAAAATAACTACATTCATGGAATGTTCACACCTTGAATTTTCATGAAGTTAATTAGCATAACTAAATAGGCGACTTGTATTAGCATTAAGATGATTGTGTAAACCAAAACTAATGTAGTTGCGTGAAGAATGCTCCATCCACGAGACTTTTTTCTGTAACTCATACTCCCTTATTTTTGTGTTTTAAGAGTCATAACATTCCGTTATTTTAATTTCAATTTCCCCGTTTCTGTTTCTATATACTTTTACTATAATTTTAGTTGAATTCAAAATATAACTACGAGAAATAACATTTAACTTATTTATTTTTATTTTAATTATATTTTTACCTTTAATTACTTTAAAAGAGGTGCAGTTAATTATTATTTTTGAATTAATTAAATTTTCTGGTATTCTTAATTTACATGAAATATAATCTATATGTTTAGTTTTCGTAGCAAGGGAGTATATTTTACTTAAGAAAATATATGACGAGGCCCCAAAAGCTACTTTATTCAAGTACTCCGTCTGCTTATATACAATAACCCCGGCTACTACAGCAAAAGTTAGCCATAAAACGAGAATAATAGTCGATTCTATACTTTTCCTCATGGTTCAACCCATATTAAAGTCCCATTGATTACCTTAAAGACACTAGATCCATTTAATTGAGAATAAATATTTATTAAAGTATTTTTAATATGTTCACATTTAGCTAAAATTAATATGCAGTCTTTAACTAGTGGAATTAGATAATAAATGCTTACAATACATACAGCAAGAAATATAACCTCAATTACTGCAACTTCTACACTTGTCTTCACATAATATTGTTGAATACAATTAATAAGTTTACAGAAAGTGGGCCCGGCGGGATTTGAACCCGCGACCCCCCGGTTATGAGCCGGGTGCTCTACCTGGCTAAGCTACGGGCCCAGAAGAATGATTACTACGGGATAAATAAGCTTTTCTTATGAAAACCGGCGGCTAGGCACCATCATTAGCTTTAAATTATAGAACTCCTTGAAAGAGAATGAATGCTGTGTACACGATGCAAACGTAGAGAAGCTGTATATTTTAGAAGAGTATCAGGCGAAAGATTATGCAGAGAATGCTTTATTAAATCTATCGAGCAGACTGTTTTAAAGACTTTAAGAATGTATAAGCTTAAAAGAGGAGAAAAGCTTTTATTGGCAGTATCAGGCGGAAAAGACAGTTTAGCTTTGCTCAATATTCTCACTAAAATTGAAAGAAGATATTCTTCTAAAGTAGTAGCTGTAACAATATACGAAGGACATCCAGGGAACTTTAGGAAAAAAGATATTGAGTATATTAGTCAACTCTGCAGAAAGTTAGATGTAGAATACAAAGTTTTCTCTTTTAAGGAATTTTACGGGTATAGTCTTCAAGAATTATGGGAAAGGGCTCGAAACAAGAAACTCAACTTAATGCCTTGCACTATTTGCGGAGTACTTAGGAGAAAATTACTGAACGAAATTGCCTTGAAAGAAAAAGCTACAAAAATAGTTACAGGGCATAACTTAGATGACGAGGCTCAGACTCTAGTGATGAATGTTATAAGAGGCGACGATGTAAGACTTTTAAGACTAGGTGCCGAGGCGCTCGGGTTAGTTCAATATGAAGGATTTGTGCCTAGAATAAAGCCTTTAAGATATATTCCTGAAAGAGAAATAGCTCTTTACTGCTACTTCAAAGAAATACCTCTACCTGAAGACCTATGCCCTTATGTACATTTCTCTATGCGAGGAGGCATTAGAGAATATTTATACGAACTCGAGCTACAGAATCCCAGTGTTAAATACAATATTGTCAAATGTTTCGATAGACTAAGCACAAGGATGGTCTCTTTTTTAAAAGAAAAGAAACTAAAACCCTGCTCCAAGTGCGGATATCCTACTTCTCGCGAAATATGTAGAGCATGCGAAATTTTAGAAAAATTATCGATTAACTAAAAGGTGCTCATTCTACTACAAATAGCAAGAGAAAACTAAATAAGAATGCTAAGAAAGTAGAGTAAGGGGTGGTGGGGCCCCGGGGAACTTGGCCTCCCCTGTATCCGCAAACGGTCAATATGGCGGGGGCTCACCCTAGGGGGCGGTGCCTTCCTCCAGTAGTGTTCCGCATAGGGTACCCAATGATCCTCGGCCCTACGGGGCCGCCCGTAGACTACACCCCTCTCTGTAGGGAGAGGGGTGTAGTCGCGCACCCGAACCGGGTTAGGCCCGGGAGAGCGGCTTAGCCGCCTCGACGGAGCAGCCCTAAGGGTGGCGGGCGGCGTTCGTAGGTACCCGGGGTGAGGGGAACTATGCGGAACACTACTGGATAGGCACCCACCCCTGGGGGTCCACCACCCCCAATTTCCGGGCACGAGGGACATACACTATGCCTAGACACAAGCAAGATATCATAATAAAATGCGATGTAGATTTGAACTCGTGTGTGCTAGTGACTGGGTTTCATGGAATAGGTGGAGTAGGGTTCCTGACAACAAAGTATTTAGCAGAAGAACTTAAAGCTAAACGTATTGGATTCATCAAAACAAAATATCTACCTCCATATGTTTTTCTGGAAAATAGAGTGCTGAGATTTCCTTACGAAATATACAAGTTTAACCAGTTAGTCTTCGTAGTATATAATGTTCAACTTGAACTGAAAGACATGTATGAAGTCGCCAAGAATCTAGTTGATTGGACTTTAAGCAATGGTTTTGATAAAGCAATTCTCTTCGGAGGTCTCGATATACGATTTAAGAAAAAGAATACAAGCCTAAATTACAAAATAGTACCTACATCAGCTTACATGAATCTTATTAGAGACAAACTAGACGACAATCTTCTATTAGAAGACAGACTATACGTAATTGGTCCATTGGCCTTACTCCTAGCATATTTTGAAATAGAAGACTTTCCTGCTGTAGCAATTCTTCCATATGCACATCCAGATAAAAACGATTACGCTGCTGTAGCTACAGCAGTTTCTGTATTTAATAAAATGACTGGAAGCAATATAGATACAGGAAAGCTCCTTAAGCTAGCAGAGCAAGAACAGAAAATAGAAAAAGAGTTAAGTGAACTAATGAAAAAGTATGAAAAAACAGTAGAGATTAAGGGCAAAGATAAACTACTTTACGTATAATTCCACTCACTTACCGCTTTAACAATAACGTCCACTACTTTATCATATTCATTAACAGACCCTACTACTATAATGAACTTTATTGACGAATATTTTCTATTTATTGAGAACGCCAATTCTTTAAATATTTTATAGAAAAACTTACTACAACAAAATACTATTATCTTCACTTTACTGTCACTTTTCTCATCAGCTATACTTAGTATATAATCACTAATAATTCTCTTTATTTTTTTAGCCATTAATGTATTATCTTCAATATTAACTCGCTCGTGCTGAGATAACGGATATGTTTCACTTATATCAACAGGTACTAATCCGAAGAATTCATTATATATACAAATGTTTATCAAAGATAATTTATCTTCATTCAATTTCTTCTTGAGCTCTCTAATAAGGAGACGATAAATTTTATTTTCAATAAAAGGTTTTTCGCCAGTATCTGGGAGAAAAATTAAGTATTTAGCTCTTATGGCTGGAGCATAGTTATTTACAAGCCTCCATGTGTGTCTTACTACTTCTGGTCTGAAAATAGATAGCGGGCTTAATAGAAAAATACCTTGAGCAGAAGCTCTTGTAGAGACTGAATACTTCTCTATAATTTTAGAGTACTTTTTAACTACTTTAAATGCTTCCCAGAGAGATGGGTGAACTTTACATCTGCTTTCAATTAACTCCCAGAGAAAACCCTCTTTAATGGCTTCTTTAATAGTATTTACTTCTCTTTTTATTTCATATAAGTTATGAAGAGCCAGCAGTCTTACTCTTTCATGAAAATTCATTTCTCTTAATTCTGAAGGAGTATACTTTGAACATACAGGACAATTACAAGGAAAATACTCCATATTATTTAACCTCAATGTTCCGTGAGCCGAAATATATCTCTCATCTCTTGCATACAGTATATATGATGCTGAATCAAAAAGATCACACCCCATAGCTGCAGCTAAAGGAAGTATTAGAGGATGCCCTGCGCCAAATAGATGCAGGGGCTTCGAAAAAGGTATATTAAGTCTCGCTGTAAGTGTCAGTTCTATAACTTCCCTAAATCTATATTCTTCCAGATACTGTGTAGGGCTACCAATAGCATAGATATCGAAGTCAAGCTGACTTAGCTTAGTGGCAGATAACTTAACTAATTCTTTATAAGGTGCTCCCTGTATAGGAGCAACTAGCAGCATTCCATTTAACTCGTCTCTAAATTCTAGTGCTCTTTTCGCTCTTCTCAACGTCTCATATACTCTCGACGCTGTTTCTTCGATACTTTCATCAGCTCTTGAAGGTATATCGAGAATAACTCCTATATCACTTCCGATCTCTTTTTGAAAAATAAGTATTTCATCAGGATCGACTTCAGCGTAACCATACATTAGTATTTGATATGCGCCTGAATCTGTCATTACAGGACAATTAACTCCTAGAATTTTATGTACACCAAGTATTTTCGCATGATCTCCATACCTTCTTTTAATTATATATGCGTTAGTTATTACAGAATTAAAACCTACTTCAAGTACTTTTTCTGCCGGAATTTCAGATTTAAGCGGATTCATTACAGGAAAAAGAGCGGGAGTTTCAATAATACCATGTTTAGTCTTAAGTCTCCCTATTCTCCCTAGTACATCCTTACATACTACCTCAAACGACATCTCTAGTATTATCTGCTTTGCTCAGCTATGAATTCTTCGTATATTCTTTTAACTTTCTCAGCTAAAGGTCCTTCTCCTTCTACTCCTTTCTCGCTAACCCGAATTCTATCCATAACTACTATTACTCTGGCGTCTTCATAGTACTTCACCATATGCGGAAATACTTTCTCTAGTCTTTCAGCTAGTTTTTCTAAATCTAAAATCATTTCCCTTACTAATATTTCGGACACTGCATGAGAATATATGAAAACTCTTGAGTAAGTATTTCCTTCATTGTCCCTAGCATCTGCCAGACAAATATTAAAGGAAGAGGGATCTACTGTGTAGAGTTTTCCGCTATATACTCTTCCCGTAGTTGTTCTGACCTCAACGTTTTTGTCCACTAGCGACGCTAGCTCAACAACAAGCTTGCGCATTGCGTAGCCCACTCTGTCACCGCCAAAAATATAGCACCAAAATTATATAAATTACTGCCATCTCTAGTGAAAACGACGAGATTATGGAAGAAGAAATGATTATAGATGATATTGAATCGCGCGAGGGTCTAACAATACTCACTTTAGCTAGTAAGAACAAAGATATCAAAATAATATTTGAGCTCCCAGACCAGATTTTAAGAGAAGCTAATATTTCTCCAGAAAAAGATTCGAAAATATTTTTCAAAATGCTTCCAGAGGAATTCGAAGAAAATGAATGGAAAGTATATGCAGAAGGGATATACTATCTTAGAAAGAAGGAAAACGAAAACACATTATACTATATATCGGTAGGCGGACTACAGCTTAAAGTAATCTCTAAGAATCCCATAAATCTTTTAGAGAACAACAAAATATTATCAAAATTTTATATAGGATTAAAGTAATTCTTCAATAAATTATCTATATCCTGTAAAGATATTTCCATACAATTCTTATTAATAACTCTTTGTAATATTTCATATAGTACCGCAAGACCGACCGAAACATTACTATAAAAATACTTATACACTATTTCAGCTAAATAATTAAATAATTGTTCATCAAGAAAACTTACAGGACAGTTAGTTAAACTAAAACGATACATAAAAATATCTTTTAATTCTTTCATCGAATACCGTGGTAAATCTATTAGGTATTTCTCATTGATACAATTCATTTCCCTTAACATTTCAATTAATTTTATTGATTTAATTTTAGTTGAAATAAAGCAAGTCATATTTATATTGC
>QMRV01000093.1 GCA_003649445.1 Thermoprotei archaeon
CAATAGACCCAAAAAAAACAACGTCATTTAAAACATAAGACTACAACATTAAAGTAACACAACCTAGATCCCTAACTAATCTATTAAACATTGAAAGTTTTATAAGAGAATTCAAACCTCTATCCTGCTCATCCTGTAAAACATAAATATCGTGATTACCTGGAACAACAATAATAGGCCCCTGAAAAACCCTCTTAACCC
The DNA here is from genome assembly GCA_003649445.1 of Thermoprotei archaeon. The sequence goes on from QMRV01000093.1 coordinate 202, forward strand.
CGAGAAGAAGCTCCCTAACATGCTCCAAACGGCCAGTACCACTAACATCACCAACAATAACCGCAGCATCGCATCCAGCACAATTCTCAGAAACCTTAGGTAAAAAATAATTATTGAGCCAAGCCTTATCTCCTATATAGTGTAAATCGCCGAAGCAACATAGTTTCAACAATCTCACCCAACTTTCACGAATCTATCATAGAACCTAACCCTATCAAAGAACCTATCCAAGTCCTCAGAAGGAATTCTTATGGTCAAAACATTCCTATTATAGTCCTCAATGAAAACAACATAAGGCTCCCTATAAACATGAATAATAACAGTCTCTCCAGTACCAAGCAACTCATCAACAAACTCCATCCTCAAAGACCCATACAAATCATCTAAAGCCTGAGAAATAGAGTTAATGTGGGCTTCAAAATCACCGCACCTCCACATTATAACATAATTGTAGTCTCTACGCTCAAAAACAACAACCACAAATCCTTCAACATATTTACTTTCCCTAGCAGAGCACATGTTACGTCTCCACTTTACACTTAATACTAGTGGTAAATAAGAATTACGGAATCAATGTTAGAAAAGTAAATATATGATACGAAATAACTAAAATATTGGAATGTTAGAAGCATCAGTAATTAACAGGGACACCTTAAGAACCCGTGGTATAGCCAAGTTAGCTTCAAACCCAAGTACAAGTAATGCATCGGAAACAAAATTGCCAAGCCAAAAGAAGACCATTAGCTTGTAAAAAACAATAAGATGGTGGAAATGAAATTAGATAAAGATACTTTTAAGAATTACATGGAAGGATTGAAGCAGTACTTAATTGAGAACAATATAAACGTTTTCAAGATAGTCATCTACGGCTCCATACCTAAGAGAACTTACCACGCTAATAGCGACGTAGATGTTCTAATAGTCGTCAATAGTTTTAAACAAATTAAGAGAGCATACCGTTTAGCCAACAAATGGTACGTTAAAAACTATTGGGATATAAAGAAATGGTGTCCTTTCAGCTGGGATTTCATAGTTATAACTAAACGTTTATGGTTGTGTAGGAGAAAATATTGTCTATGGTATTGGGTTAGAAAAGAACCCCACTGGGAATTCTAAGATGTCCCACCATAAAAGTGAAAGCCGTAAACTCAGGTATAATAGCCTCTTATTCTTCGCATACGTCATTCTAAACACCAAGATATTCAAGCCCCTATACATTATTTCAGACCCGTATTTTTATGGAGGCGATCTAAATGAGAATAGAGGATATTAAGAAGGCATTTAAATATGCTAATAACCTTTCAAAGCAAGGATTTGTTCTATGGCTTGAAATCGAAGCACAGTGGCGAGAAAGAAACACGTACAAAGGGGAAATAATTTACGAGTACTCTAAAGAGAAAGGAAAAATCATACAGGCAGATTTAACAAAACTCAATGCTCAAAAATACGAAAGCTTAATATTCAGTATGATGATACCTCTTCAGATATCAGGAACTAAACACCTACTAATTTTTAGAGTTGGGAAGACTGCACCGCTAGATTTTATTGTACGAGCAATACACTTCACCCATACTCCCAATCCAGAATGGTGTGTTAACGCAGTGTATACAGGAAAAGAACCTGGATATATTAGCCTAGATGCTATGGTAAAGAAGAATATACCACAGGTTCTTCTTGGATTAGTAAAAATAATAGTGGATAAAGGAAAGGATGAGAAACTGAAACCATGGAAGAAACATGTGGTACAAGGAAATAATGTGCGTTTAGAAATTGAAGTGTACAAAACTATGTATCTTGCAAGAGTATGTTGGGAGATCATGAAGAGCGTGGACGAATATTATGATAAAATTAAGCAAGTCTAGTAAAAGTTTATAACTTAATTTCATTATTCTTTTTCTTGGCGCTAATTATGAGCGAGAGAATTACCGTATGCATTGAGAACAATAAAATCATAGGTTTAAGCATTGGAGACCTATTCCTTAAACTTAAAAAACCCCTAGATCTAAGCATGGCAAGCGAAATTATAGAAACCGCTAGAAAATTCCTAACATACTTCGATGTTTCTGAGATAGCTAAGGAAATACCTACTGAAGTAATGTTAAGCTATAGTGTTAAAGAGTTTCTAAGACACTATAAATCAAGAGATACAGAGCTTAAACTCCTAAAAGCACTAATTGTAAGAGACAAATTATCTAAGGAGGAACTCATAGAAGCAGCAGGAATAAACGAGAGAGCAAAAGAAGCAAAGGTAAACCCAGGCAGGTTTCTAGCAGGAGTTTTAGCAGGAATAACCAAGATAGCAGAAAGATACGGCCTAGAAGGACTAATTAGGAAAGATGAGGAAGGAAAATATTATATAAGAGAAGACATAAAACCTATAATTAGAAGAGAAATATTCAAAATATAGACTCGAAATCATATAATTCATTAGTATTTCAAAAAGATAATTATGGAAAGATTTAAATACCTCCGCAATGTAGAGTTGATTGAGCACACCTCCCCCAGAGGGTGGAGACTACTCAGCGTGCGCCCATGACCCATATCTGAGGCGGTCGGGTCATGGGTAAGAACCGATGAGGGGGAGGTAGCTAAGAGTATGTCGCCTCATATTAAGGACAATAGGTTTCCAACACCAACCCTGAAGCCTTTCAGAGGAGTTGAAATAGAATTTCCATTACTTACTTCAAGAAGCTACAATTACAAGGAAGACATTTTTGGTACATACCCTAGCGATGTAAGGTATGCAGCTAAACAGGCTAAAAGAGCATTAGTAGCAGTAATTAACGCTATTACTTCAACAGGAGTAGAAATCGTAGATTACGATTCTAGGGAAGGAGTTAAACCCCACGGTTTAACATTAAAACTTAAAAACTGCATAATCGATGTCGATGTAAGATACAAGCCAATGCTGAAACTTATTATCGAAATAAAAATGTATGGAACAGATAATAAAGACTCTATTCAACACATAGCATACGAAATCCTAGACAAACTAAGAGAAAAAGGATTCCCCAAATAAATCTAATCCTTTTTTCCACCCTTAAGGTGATAGTTTTGACCAAGATATTATCATCTTTAAAAACAAAAAATGGTAAATGGAAAATCACTATCATAGAGCTTTCATCAGCCATAGGCATCGTAATTAAACCACCACATGGAAAACCCTACTACATACCCCCAGTACTCAGCTATGAAGTAAAAATTAACCTACCAAAATACGTGGTAGAAGAATTCCCGTTCCTAAAGGAATTCCCAGAAGTAGAAGCATAACATTAAATACCAATGTCCAAATAAGCTCAACCCCCATTTTTTCCCTTAACATCTCCCTTACACTTACACCTTGAGCTTCTAGGAGACCTTAATCCAAGCTTTCTAAGCCTCCTCTCATACTCTCTCCAAATATCCTCCAAAGCCTTCTCCCTAACAGATTCTTCAAGAGCACCCCTAGACCAAATCTCCAACTTATCCGAGAACCCGCTAAAAGAAACGAAAGCAACAGGTTCGAAAACAACATAACCCATACGCTTAAGCTTCTCAACAATAACCCCAGCAACCTCAAAATCCTCCAAATCAACCCTATAACCACCACCAACATACTCCCTAGCAAACTCCCTAAAAGCAACCCTAACATCCTCAAGAAACTCATCCCTAGAAGGACACCCAGGATTAACAAGATAAAACTCGTAAAAATCCTCACCCATACGACAAGCAAAAACATAAACACAAATTCTAACCAAAGTACCACCATCCTAGTGAAACTAATGCACATACTTCTTTATTAAGATCGTTATCAAGGACATTAAATTAACAACCGCGTAGTGACCATAGTTAATATTAAATGAGGACAGCATGAGAGAATAAATAAATGGAAACTTAAATGACAGTATTTTATAGAGTGTTGGTATTAAGTAATGCAATATTGTTAGAAAAAAGAGTATTAGATGTACTTGCTTACTGCTTTTACATTTTGCTGTGTAATGTTTTTACCAAGTTCCCTTTAACATCATAGATCTCTAGAGTTATTTCCCCTTTATCTACATCAACTTTAACCAGGCCAAAGTATTTCCTCGATTTTCCACATATCTCTTTACGTTCCTTTCTTATCTTCTCTTCTAATTTTCCTCTATCTGTAGTTACTTCTAAGAAATGCATACATTGAATATCGCTTTCAGGACATTCCAGTACTAAGATGTCTCCCGGCGCATAACCTTTATTTGTACATTGGATAAAGGTTAATGGTAAGATTTCACAATCATCGTCTATGAGACAATATGCAGCAGCTAATTCTCCTTGAAGACCCGATGTTGAATGTTTAACTGTTGCTTTTAAATACTCAAGATTATGGCTTACCTCGTACATTATACCTCTTACTGTTGATTCATTCCTTTTTAAAGCCTCAAGAACTTTAATCCATGTCTTCAAAGTGTTTAAGATCTTTCCTTTGCTAGCACCTGGCAGAAAGTTCGCTGTCCTATACGCAAATAGCTCTAAGAACGCATCATGATAGCTCCATGGATCATATTTCATTCCTTCAATTAGCTTCATAATTTTCAAGGCTTCCTCCGGGTATTCGCCAAGGACTATATTTAAAAGTTCATTAGCAAACTTACTGAGATATTCAAAATACTTCAACTGCATCCCTATCACACATTTATCTAGCAAAAAGACATATAAAAACTTTACCGAAATACGATTTCAAACAAGATATCTTGTAATATCGTGAACAGCATATAATTTTCCTTAAAGAAGAATTGGTTTCTCCAAAATATTAAGATTTTATTTCTCTTCTCTCAAGAAACATGCAAAGCTCTCCAAAGTTTAAGGTTTCATAAAAATACGAGTTTATGTCTATTCTTAGCACCTTAGCTATATCTCTTAGTTCATTTTCATTATAAATATGGCTAAAAGGAGATATGCTAAGACCCCTTGGTTTACTGCCTAATCAGCCGAAGGATACATACTTTATGAACTTATATTGTATTATAGGTTTAGCTAATAAGCCCATTCAAAGGAAATTTAAGATAATATATGCTAATTTCTCATAAGTCGAGTTTAGTTAAGGTAAACATAGTAATGGTCTGGCTTATTAGTAGAGAAAAATTGTAAGACAGAGTTACTAATTGATGTTACTTAATGATTAATTTTCCTTAATCTTAAAGGAGCTTTCTATGTTAAAGCCAAAGACCTAGGGGCTTATCCCTTCTTAGCATACTTCGATAGAAATCATAATGACTATAGATTTATCATTGCAGTTTTATCCTCTTGCTGCAAAGAAGAAGATAATAGTGGTGTTAAAAGCATTATAGACCTAATAGAGCTTGACAGAATAGAGGAAATAATGAAGAATATAGAGAAACTGATATTAAGTGAGCCAGAAAATATCTTCAAATAAAATACCTAATTTTTAATTCTAGTTTATCTATTTCATACCTCGTCATGATTGCGAAGATTCTTCAAGATACTCTAAGTAGTTCTAAGGTTTTTGTCTTGTTATGTTTAACATTGTTTTTAGTTTCTTTAAAATATCCTACTTCATAAGAATACTGTAGTGCCAGTAATGCTATTCTGTTAAAACTATTTCAATAACAAAAATGTTGTTATGGGAAGTGATGAGCTTCTATAGCGAATTTTAGAATCAAATTGCTATTTGGTGGTATGATTAGTGCTAAAGCATTCTTATATGATGCTCCTCCTTGATGTATATTACCGAAACGGTTCCATTGAATTATTCGTGAGTTTATCAGATTCCTTAACCATGGTAGTCTAAGTAATAAATTCTGTAACTGGTTATATTTCACATGTCTTCTAGTATTACTTATACAAAGATCTCGCTCATAGAAGGGCCTATATAGGTAACCGTCAGGACAATATGGATTTTGAGAACATATCCACCATTCATGTATAGGTTTTGCACCGTTAGGTTTGCTAAAGGCATTACTCTTTCTAGCTGAAAATACAAATATTTTATCACCGCTACTACCTAGCATAACATAGCATGGATTGCAGTTTTTAGGAGGATATTGTATAGCAAGAAGTGGACCATAGATTACAACAGGACCTGCCTTGTACCTATGCATATAGTATTGAAGGGGATTGACAACTGCGATATTTGGGACAAACATATCCGATCACTAAATATAGTTGAAGTTATCACTATACTAAATATTTACCTGATTATATCTATGAGATAATTCGGGAAACGTAGAGTTTACGAGTTAAAACTTACAAGCTACGGACATCACATGTTAAACGAAATAGGTAAAGCAAGTGATCAAAGAAGAGTAGCGGGTGTTGTTAGGAATGTTTTTCTAGAAAACACTTTAGCTATGAGCTTTACCTTCTGCTTCTCAGCTATAACATCAGCTTCATTCTCCTAATCTGCTTCTTAATTTTTTTCGCTTAAGCCGGAAATGGGTTCAGGGTTAATGTATAAAGGTGTTTATGCGAAGGATATTGGAGCGAACAAGAATGTGGAATTCTAATTGCTCATTATCATCAAAGTATGGTTGTGAATTTAATAGAGTACAAAGAGTAATTTGACAAGTATTTGGCTTTCATACTTATATATAGATATATGAAATATTTATATAAAAGGCTGAGGGTTATATGTTTATGGTGTTGGAGATTATGGGTTCTGTGGGTGTTTATTTGAGAGTTAGTAGGGAGCTTCTTGAGAAGTTTAGTAGGGTTGCTGAGTCCTTAGGTTTAAGTAGGAGTGAAGCTA
>QMRV01000094.1 GCA_003649445.1 Thermoprotei archaeon
CCAAAATTTTCCTCGAAAAGTTTAATCACTTCGGTTAGGGATACCATATCCCTCTCATAATGAGTTTAAACACAGCTATATATGTTTGACATATTTGAACAATGACATCTGTCTCGAATCTAGAACTTTTCTCGCTTTAATTCCTAGTTTCCACCGAATTAATTTAGCTAGTTTTTTCGCAAACCCGTGAGCTGTGTAAACAATTCTCGGCCTTACTTCATCTACATATAAAAGTAGTTGCTCTACATCAGCATGAGAACTTAAGGGAAATAGAGCATCTACATTGTAGGCTTTCTTTATAGCGAAAAACATTCTTGATGAAGCAGCCCACCCAGTACATACTGCGACTTTAGGCACTTTGTTTATACCTAAAATTCTTGATAAAACATATGGAGTCTTTTTTCGTAACTCAATATGAGGGACTATTATAACGCCTCCTGCTTTCAATATCTCCTTTGCTTCAGGAGAACTTAACGGTATGTAGTTATTTAGTGAAAACTTCTTTTCCTCGAATATCTTATTGTACAGTAGTACTTTGTTTGAAACCATTATTTTATCCTTTATCTCTTTCATCAACGCAGTCAATTCTTGCCCTTTCCCTAAAGCATATCCTCCCAAAACAACTACTTCTCCTTTTCCTGTATGCTTCTCTATCCAGCTCAAAATGCTCGAGTATATTTCGCTTCGAGGTGGAAAAACAAAATCCTCATGTCCATATGTGCTCTCAAGTATCAATACATCTACTCCACTCGGAATATCGCCTCTTCGCTCAGTTAACGAATCCACGAGATTGATGTCGCCAGTATAACATATAGTTAAGTCGGGAAACTCTATTAGATACTGAAGAGACCCCATAATGTGTCCCGCGTTAAGAGCTTGGACGGTAAATTTACCTAAACTTATTCTCTGTCCCTCGCTAATTATTTTAACGTTCAAGGCTCTTTTTCTACTGACTTTTTCTACAATACTTTTAGTTATTTCCGAAGAGATTACTAGTGATCTTAAAGATGATCTGAGATAGCCCTTAGCGTGATCGCTATGGGCGTGTGTGACTAAGACTAAGTCGGCCCGTACAGCACTAGATGTTAAAGGATCGAGTAGAATAGTTATGTCATCGACTTTTACTCTCAACCCTCTACAGTAATATACTTTAAAGCTCCTCATAGCTCAGCTTAAATACACTTAGCTAATAACGATAACTTATTTAATGCATTCTTTTTTACTCTTAAGCTTAAAGCTTTGCTCGATAAAACTAGTAAATTGGTGCCTTCAAGTTCTTTAGCTATCATTTTGTAATTTAGCGGTTCACTAGATACTATATTTATTTGATATATATTATTTTTAACTCTTTTGAAACCTATGGCTGCTTTTATATTATTTTTAAGCCTTATGTAGTGCAGCACAGACCATATAAGCTTAAATTCGAAATTTTGAGGAAATTCAACTAAAGCTGTAGATTCGATTATCTCAGCCTTCTTAGAAATTTCGATACAGGTACTTTCAAACATTTGACCTAAAACCATAAAGTATTTGAAATCTTTGTCAATCAGTCTATCTACAGCCTCTATCGCTCTTAGTTCAGGTGAAAGACATTTAGGCTCAAAAGGAGCTATAGACAACCCTAGCTGCAGAAGTTCTTCGTCTCTAGATTTAGGATCGTCCTCGTGATCAGCAAGTAAAGCTAGTCTTTTGAAAATGTAGTCTGGTTCTCCGTAAAAAACTTCATCTACTTTAAGTCCTGTTCCGTGATGATCTATATAAACCGTGTTTGTTGGAAGTATTCGCCCCATTTTCTCAGGAATATCTAGTATTACAACAATATCATAACATTCAAAAGGAATAGAATAAAATGTTTTTTCCCAAAATAATTTAACATCACCCGTTACTTTACCAAAAAGTAATCTAACTGCATAACCCTCATCACGAAGCCTAAAAAAGCTACCTGCCGCAGCTACAAGTCCGTGGGCATCACCGTGTGCTGCCAGCAAAGCCACTTTAACAGATTCTCCATTTTCCCGAGAAATATTAGAAACTTTAACAACTCTCAGATCTTTAAGTACCACAACATTTCCTCTATTATCTAGATACACTTTATATGTATTTTTATCATCTTTAATTACTTTAATAGGTCTTAAAATATACTTTACTCTATCTAAATACTTTACTAATTCTTCTTTTGCTAAGTTTTCTGAGCCTAGTGACTCATAACTAAACATTTTTTCACCCGTACTCTATTAGAAGTGACACCCCGCTATCAATTGAGTTGTAAAAAACTGTACGTAGCTTATCGCTAATAAGCCTTATCTTCTCTCGATCATGCCTGTTGACTCTTAGGACTATGAAAAGAGGTGATTCTGACTCAGGCATTATACTTAAAAATACTTCGTGTACAATATTGTTCTGTTTCAATAGGATAGATATTTCTTCCATTAGCTCGTATAGCTTAGCTAAGTCGCTGCCTTCATCGCACTTATTCTCTGTGCCCATTTTATTTCCCTAAAACATATAATTCTTTAAGAAAGATAAATAAAGTTTCTTTCACTAAGCCAGCTTCTCAGGACATAGAAGATATAAGGCTAAGAATAACTCTTCATAGTGTCGACATTAGGTTCTTTTGGAGAAAAGAAAGTCATAGAAACTATAATTAAGGCCATTAGGAAAAGAAAACTTCCATTAGAAATAGGCGACGATGCTACAGCTATTACAGTAGCTTCCAAGTACATACTATTTAAAATAGACACTATCGTGGGAAAGTACTCACTTCTTCCAGGAATGAATTACAGAGATTTAGGATGGAGAATAGTTACTGCAGCAGTAAGCGATATTGTCGTTAAAGGAGGCCGCCCACTGAGTCTTCTCATGTCTATAACGGCACCCTCAGACTTAGAACTAGAAAAATTAATCGATATAATGAAAGGGGCTGATGAAGCAGCAGAATTTTATGGAACATATATTGATGGCGGTGACACTAACGAAGGTTCTGAGCTTGTTTTATCATGTGCCTGTATAGGGTCAGCAAATAAAGTAATTAAGAGAAATCCTTTGAGAGAAGGAGACGTAATAGCCGTATCAGGTTTTTTCGGTTATACAGGTCTCGGCTTTCAATACCTTTTAGAGAAAAAGGAGCTACCGCCTAGTATAAAAAATGTTGTTCTCTCTAAAACCTATAGACCTATAGCTAGATTAGATTTAGTTAATGTATTGGAAGAGTCAAGTGAATATATTCGCTCGTCTATTGATTCAAGTGATGGTCTTGCTGAAAGTTTATATCAGTTAATAAAGTGTACGGGAGAAGGCGGAATTATTGTGGATAATCTTCCTGTTCATACTACTATTCTGAATGCTATACAAGACTTTGATAGATTGCTGAGAGCTGTTTTTTATGGTGGAGAAGAATTCGAGATAATTATTGCTGTGAAAAGAGGTTTTGAAAATAAAGTAAAGAAAATATTTGAAAAATATAATAAAGACCTAATTTTTATAGGAAATTATAGGCATAAATTAGATGGAGTGTATTTTATGAAAGATCAAAAAAGAATACATATAGAAAGAAAGGGATGGGAGTATTTTAGTTAACTTTACTCTATTTTAACTTCAAACCCTTCTTCTTTAGGCTTCTTTTCTAGTCTTTCTAGGGTAATTGTTAGAACTCCGTTTTTATACTGAGCCTTAGCTGTTTCTGGCTTGACTTTATTAGGTAAAATAACTTCCTTGTAGTATTTTCTGTCGCCGTGTTCCGCAGATATTACTACCTTATCCTCGGTTGCGCGGACTTTAATGTCCTCTTTTTCTACACCAGGCATATCAACTATTATCTTAATTTTGTCTGGTTCCTCTATAACATCGGTGAACGGCTCAACTGCCTCCATTACTTTAGGTCGAATTACGCCAGGTCTTATATTGCCCCATTCTTTAACTCTCGGTATACCGTCAGGACCTATAGTTATAGAAAAACCATAATAGTATCCTCTGCGCGAAAGCGGTCTTCGTTCAGCTTCCCATGCTTCACGTAACATATCTTCTATCATTCTGTCGAATTCTTCGAAGAATTTTCTCATTCTTCTGAACCATAAATCAAATTCTTCTGACATCGAGTCTTTATATAGTACTCAAATATTATAAGTTTTCCGCTTCAATTATTTTCTCATAAAAATCTACATATTTTTCAATAACTACATCCCACGTATATTCTGCTAGTACTAGCTGATAGGCTTTCTCCGAAACTTTTCTTAAAAGATCTTTTTTTGACAAGAGATATTCTATCATAAAAGCTAATTTTTCCACGCTTCCTTTAGGAAAAAGAAAACCTGTCTCTCCATGCTGAATGAGCTCTTTATTTTCGCTTATGTCGCTTGCAAGCACTGGAGTCTTTAGCGCCATAGCTTCCAGTATTACAGTACTTAAGCCTTCGTAAAGCGACGGTAAAATAAGCAAGTCACTACCAGCTATTATACTTAGGGCTTTACTGTGCTCTAGGTAACCTGTATAATGTATTCGTTTGTCTTTTTGAGCATATTTTCTTAGAAAACCTTCTAACGGGCCTTTGCCTACAATTAGTAAATGAGCATCAAGCTTGGTCTTGATAAATGCCTTAACCAGTATATCTACTCCTTTCTCCTTAGATAATCTCCCGACATATACTATTTGATTGTCGTATAGCTTGGTAACCTCCTTAGGGAGTTTATGTATATTAACGGCATTAGGTATATACTCTACCTTTAATCCTAGTGCCTCATAGTATTTTTTAACAGATTTAGAAATAGCTGTAATGCCATCAATCCAAGTCAGCATTTTCTTCTCGACTATTTCAGCAATTCTTCCGAATATTCTTCCATACAGAAAAGATATCTGTTTTGAGTAGATACCATGAAGTGTTAATATTTTTGCTTGTGCTCTAGCAAACCTTAAAGGAATAATTGAAGGCAAGTTATGCGCATGCGCTATATCATATTCTTTCATTAAATATGGATGAAATACTGAGAAAAAAGCGAAACTCGAGTTTTTGAGTCCTTTGATATTTACTATAGGAGTGTTTTCTGCAGACACTATTTTCACGTAAAAGCCCCTTTCTTTAAGAAGTGTAGCTAGCTCTGAGACATGTGATGCTATGCCGCCAATTCCTTTAGACTTAGGTGATATTATTAAAATCTTCATAGCTATTAACTTTCCGATCTCTTGAAAACTACTATGCCATCTAGACTGCGAACTGCTACTCCTAGTTCACTTAATTCTTCTTGAACTTCGTCATAGCATATATCCTCTCCTTTCACAATTATCTTTATGGTTTCTGTTTTAGCATCCACTTCTCTTACCTCTATTTCTACTTCATTAACACCGTCTAGAGAACATATTCTTGAAGAGAGTTCTCTTAAGTCTAAATCTCTGGGCTTAAGGGCGTCTAGAATAACTTTTCTAATTGCTATCTTACTTGAATCCTGGCTTTCCACAGCTTATAATATTTTTACTCCTTAACTTAACTCTTTCTGGCTATATTTGCCTGCACCTTTTAACTTAAAGCAAAATACTTTTTAAATCATACAGCAGGAATAATCTATTTATAAAACCTGTATAAATAAAGCAACAGCAACAATTATGGGATATTTAAGAGAAGAAACAATGAGACTGATTAAAAAATACGGCATTAGGCCTAAAAAGAAATACAGTCAAAGCTTTCTCATATGCGACACCGTGGCACGAGACCTAGTAAATTTTCTTAACTTAAAGGAAACAGATACTGTCTTAGAGATTGGAGCAGGACTCGGCCTGCTTACTGGCATGATTGCCGAAAAATGCGCGAAAGTTATTGCAGTAGAAATAGATAGTTTGCTAGTAGATATCATGAAAAAAGAAACTTTATCTAAGTACGATAATATAGAAATAATTGAAGGAGATATTCTTGAAATAAGAATACCTAAAGTAAATAAAGTATTTTCAAATGTCCCGTATCACATATCCTCTCCACTTTTATTTAAGCTCGCGCAAGACGCAAAATTCGAGTTCGCTATTTTAGTTTTTCAAAAAGAATTTGCATACAGGTTGATTGCCAATCCTGGTTCGAAAAGTTATGGACGTTTAAGTATTGCTACACAGGCGTTTTTTGATATAGAGCTTCTTAAATTAATACCTAAGTACTGCTTCTATCCAGTGCCCGAAGTAGATTCAATGGCCGTAAAGCTAGTTCCTTCACGAAAAATACCGGAAAATAAGTCTGAAGACTTCTTGAATCTTATAAGAAAAATCTTTCCTTACAGAAATAAATTGGTAAGTAAGGCTTTAAAGATAGCTTACGGTAACAGGGACTATTTTTTGTTTGAAAAAAATATTCCGCGAAACCTTCTATCGAAAAGAGTTAGAGAATTAACAATAAGCGATGTGCTAATATTGTTAGATACAATCAGCTGATGCAGACTCGGGCACGAGTTCCCCTAAGCCCGCCTAAATTCATCATCTGTGTTTGCAGATAAATGATTCTTAGATTAGTTTTACTGCGCATTAGGATGAAATCTAGCTTTCAATTTTCTCTTTTACATGCTTTGTAATATATTTTATTATAATTATAGCTGGTATTATACTATAGAATACATGAATTATATTAAAAATAGCTACATATATAAGCATATCTAACAGAACATTGCCTGATATACTTACATTTTTTAAATATTTTTCAGAGAAGGAAAGATACTGTGGAAATAGTAGTGCAACAAGTATATAGTTAGCTATGGACATGACGACAACTCTTACTAACGCCGCTAGAGTTAAGTGCAACTTTATTGCCTTTTTAGAAATCTTGCTTGCTATTAGCAGCCCCACTATTGTCGAGACCACAGCTAAATACTTCATGCTTCCTCCTATGACAGCTCCCGTAATTGCGAGACCCAAGAAATGTATTGTTGCTACAGCTA
>QMRV01000095.1 GCA_003649445.1 Thermoprotei archaeon
CTACACAATCAAAGCGACTCACGACATTGCAGCCAAGCTCAAAGACCTAGGATATTCACCAGACCTAGCAGACAAGTTCTGCCCAGAAGTATACTTAAGCACAACAATCGAGTTCACAAATGACCACAATTGCGGTAAGACACCGATAGAATACGGCTGGAAGGCAATACTAATAGACCTCAAGGACATAGCTAACGTCAAGCCACTATCAAATATGGCAGTTGTTGCAGTCAAAGTAGGCACAAATGCTCCAGCAATATTCGACATTACTGACAAAGATGGTAAAGCAGTACTGTTAGTAGATGAAGGAACATACATAGTGCAAGTATACTGGAAAGACACACTATTCATCGAGACACCAATAAAGATATTCGACAGCTTCACAGACCAGCCGAATGCTTTCATAAACGGAGTAGTCGACATGAAGAGCGAAGGACCAGTAACAACAAAGACTATTGAAGCATACGTCTATGCACTAAGACTAAGACTAGTAAAGGCTGACGGAAAGACACCACTCAAGAAAGATAATATATGGGTAGTAGTAGAGTGGCCAGATGGAACAAAGACAATACACGACTTCTGTGGAAAGTGTATAGCAGGCATTGCAGAGAACAAGGACACTAGACTCGAACTAACAAGCAAGCTAACTCTAGAAGACAACCCAGAGTCCTGTTCAAGAGTACCTATCGGTACATACAAGGTAACTGTATACTACATTGCATCTGCTAAAGAAGGAGAGTACGCAAAAGCTAAAGAAGCAATAGAGGCCGGTAAAGTAGTCGTAATAGGAAGTGACACAGTAACTGTTGAAAAGATGAGACTTGGTACAGCGTCGAAAGTAGTAGACATTAAGTGTGATGTATACGACTTTACAGTAACAGTAGTGACACCATGGGGTACACCACTAGCAGGTGCTAAAGTCAAAGTAGAAGTACCTGCAACAGGTGAAACAATCGAAGGAACACTAGACGAAACAGGATCAATAACTCTAACAGACATTGCTAAAGGAGAAGTAAAAATCACAGTAACTGAGTGGAAGAATGTTGCAGTAAACTGGGAGACAACAGTAATTTACACTGCACCTAAAGTAGTATGTAGCAATATCGGAAAACTTGTAATCAAGACTGTTGGTGCTCGTGGACAGCCACTAGATGCTGCTGTAGCAATCAAAGGAGTAACAACAGCTACTGCTAAGGAAGGAGTACTAGAAGTAGAGCTACCAGCAGGTAGCTATGAAGTAACAGTAGAGTACGGAGGAAAGAAGGTTACTGAAACACTCACAGTAGAGGCTGGCAAGGTAACTGAGAAGACATTCCAGCTAGACATCTTCATACAGCTAGCAGGATGGCCAATGACATTACCAGAGTTCTTCGGCTTCATACTGCTCATTGTCTTCATCATCATTGCACTGTTCTTATTAATGCACGAGTACAGCGTCTGGAGAAGAAAGCGCCTAGCTAAAGCACTAGTACAAGCAAAACCAGCAAAATAAAGAAAACAAATAATAGTTAAATAAATATAATTAAATTTTTGTCTTTCTTTACCTCTTCTCTCTAATTTTTCTAGTAAAGTATATTAGGTGGCTCTCTAAGTGACACTTGTATATGAGAAATCCGTGGATATATAGTACTATAATTATTCTTTTCGTATTGCTTTCATGTATAAGTGCGTTTGAAGTAAACGTAAACTATGTGATTAGAGTGAGTCTTGTGGGAGAATATGTAAAGGCTTTATGTATTGACGGTATGTTATATCTAGTAACGAAGTACAATAATTCGTTTTATATGTTTGTTTTCAAGGGGGACAGCATCATTCGTGTCACTAAGCTAGATTCAGGGATTGTTGCTTACTGTCCTTATTTAAATACTCTAGCTACCTTTAATACTAGTGAAGGAAGCATAGTATTCAGGAGATTAACTTCTCTTGAAGAAAACAGTGTATTTTATTTAAATAAAAGTAATGTACATGACATTAATTTTGTAGACGACTTTTTAATAGTAACTGGCAATAGGTTTCTTCAAGTTTATTCACTAAAAACTCGTAAAAAGATCTGGGAAATATTTTTGCCTGTTATTTATAAATATGAAGCTTCTCCAGATAAAAAATACTTAGTTATTTACGCTAGTGACACTGAATGTGTAACATGTAGAGAATCCGAGGACTTTATAGAAGTGTGGAGTCTTGCTAACGGTACAGTAATTTGTCCTCGAAAAAACCTGAGGTTCGGTAGAAGTTGGTTTAAAATAGTAGAACAAGGTATTTTAGTCAGTATTGAGCAGACTTATGTTTATAATCAGAAAATTCTTCTATTAAACTATACTGGCGGAGAAATATGGTCGAAGCCTAAGAAAAGAATCGAGCATCTTTATGACGTCATAAGTAATTCAGAGTATATTGTTTTATCTAAAAGTGTAGGTAAAAATAGTAGTATTGAAATACTAAATGCGTCTAACGGAGAAACTCTGCGTACAGTTTTCTGGATTAATGAGGCTCCCTTTAAACTTCTCTTATTTAATAACACAGCGTTTCTAGCCTGCAATAATAGAGGCATATACCTCTACAATTTCGACGGAAAAATATTCTGGAACTATACGTTTGGTGAAGAAGAGCCTGTATATAAGTTGCTTAAAGTAGAATCCAATATAATTGTAGTTAAGCCGAAATACATTTACATAATTGCTTTAAGTAATTTTAGCGGTAAAAACGTTTTTAGAGAAAAATATACTCTGCTAATTAAACTCAATAAGAAGAGCAATATAGATATTTTGAAAAATAACTCGTTACTGAAGAGAATCTACTCTACTCGGTATACAGCAATAGTTCTTTCGCCTAGTAAGTACATTGTGAATATAACTAGGGCAGGCTATACTAAAAGTATATACGTGAATATTACTTCACATAGCGTAGTATTAGATTTAACAAAAAAGGAGTATTTTAAAGAAAATACTACGAGTAAAAATGAAGTCGACATTGATTACTTAGTTGATTTATTAAAGAAAAATACTGAAAAGCATATAAAGTTAGACAAGTATGAGGAATCCTATGTTTTAAAAGATATTTATGGTAAGCATGTTACAATAGATTCTTCAAAAAAGATAGTATTACTTTATTTCTTCTACATAGGGTGTACTGGATGTGAAAAAGCTTTGCCTTGGCTCAAAAATATAACAAAATACAGTAACTTAATGATAGTATGCGTAGATACTAGACCGAATATCGATACTTATGATAGGCTAGTAGACTATGCTTTAGGGCACGGAATGCCTTCTACTTGGCATATTATACTGGACTATAGCAACGAGCTTGTGAAAAAGTATAATGTAGTAGTTGCACCGACAATTGTTCTGCTGCATAGCAATAAGGCGTTATATAAGTTTGAAGGATATGCTGAAAAAAAGGAGGAGTATGAAATCAACATATTTTTCTACTTAGATAAATTTATCAAAGATTCCACATATTTCTTTAAAGATCTTGGAGTGGAAGGAGTACTAGTTGTTGCTTTACTTTTAGTAGCTGTGCTTACTGTATTTAAAGCATCTAATTCTAATATTTTGCGTGAAATAAAAGAGCATCCAGAGTTTTGGAGAAAGAACTTTTTCTTGCCTCTAACTTTAAGTCTGACAGCATATATAGTAGGTATACAGGTGATAGGTATTTTAACTTATTATGATAAAAAGATATGTATTATTCTGTGTAAGAATTTATATATTCTTGCTAGAAATATTTTAAAGCTTGCAGAGCTTCAGGCTCTTATACAAGAAACAGGAATTGTTATTGAAGGAGTATTTATACCTTTTTCGGAATCACTTTTCTTTATACCTTTATTCATTGCTGTTATTGTATTATTTTTAACTACTTCATGTATTAAAATTGGAGATAGAATAATACTGACTATACTGTCATGTATTGCTGTTACATTGGCCGAAGCTACGAGGATAATATTGATTGGTGTTATTGGGAAAGAGTACGCAGATATTAGAGTTTTCTTGGACTATATGAAGAGTCTGTATGTGCTTTTTGTAATTATTTGCTGGAGTCTTTATATAAAGAGATACGCGTGTGAAGAAGAGGAGTGAAGCTAGCCGCGTAATATTATTGTTGACGGCCCTGGGATTATTTTTAATAAACTATTTGTATTTACCTTAATGCCAGTTCTTTTATAGAAGAATAGCTGTATTTTTTTAGAAATGAGATTTTTATCGATTCGTCCTGGTACTAGCACGACGTAACACAGGGATTTTTCTAGTATTGCTGAGGGAGGGCCATAGATTACTTTATAGTCGTTTTTTCTTAAGCCTATGGCCAGTTTAAGCTCTGCTTTAATGTAGTTTCTTTTTCCTCTTATCATGAAGGCTCCCTTAGTTAAGTATTCTCCTGAAGGAGGTGTTTTTGATACTTGGTCTGCTTTAACGTAGTAGACGTCTATTGATGAGAATCCTGCGGTCCATGCTCTCGAGTAAGAAGCGGCGAATATGGCGGCTTCTTGTATTGACTGTGTTCCTGCTTTTTCGCCTTCTTTGAGTACTACAGCTGAGCCTCCGTGTATATCTGCGTGGAAAAAAAGGTCTCCTGGTTTCAGATACTTTTTGACTACTACTTCGTTTTGAGCTGCAGTTTTTCCTCCAATGACTAAGAATCCTTCAGACGTATAGAACCACAGGAATTGCTCAAACCACTTCTCTTTAGCTTCGGGCTTCTTTATACTCGATAGAGTTTTTTCTAAAATAAGCGTTTTCTTTGACTCTAGTTCCTCTATTTTCTTTAGAAGTTCTTTTATTTTCTCTCTGCCGACAGAGGCCTTTCTCTCGTATTCTTTCGCTTTTTCAAATACTTTTTCCACAATTTTTCCTGCAGTTGTGGGCAGAGGCACTTCTATGCCTTCGACAATTACTTTTCTAGAGTTTAGCTTAATGGCTGCAGGCAGGTCTACTTTTTCTCCTTGGAGAAGTTTTTCAAGTAAATGCATGTTGCTTAAAAGTATGTGGCCCTTTTCTTTAAGTAGCCTAGCTTTTTCCTCATTTTCTTTAACAGCCTCCTCTAGCTTCCTTATAGATGCTTCAAGCTTCATTTTCTTTTCTTCAAATTCACTATACTTATCTTTTGAAAGAGACTCAACAACAGTTTTCTTAAAATACTCGTATACTAGCTGACAGAAACTACTGTACTTTCTTTTAACTAAATCTCTGTATATAGTGAGGTCTATAGGTGAAAAAGAATAGTAGTTACTGTCCTTGATGTATAGAGTAGGGTCTAAAGAATTCTCAGCAACCCTCGATAGAAGGTCTAGTGCGGCTTCTCTCAGCTTTTCGATTTCTTTTACTTGAAGAGAAGATGCTTTAGAGTTCTTAGGAACTCCAGCTCTAGCGCATACTTCTTCAGCTAGTTCGCCGGATAAATTGAAGTACCGGGCGAGAGTGCGGACTACATCTGAGTTAGATTCACTGAAGTACTTCAAATAGTCGTCTAAACTAGAATCAGGCCTAGTTCCCCTCACCGGAGGATAAGTATAAGCAGTATTTGGTTTAACTACGTGGTCTCTGTATTCTACAAAACAGTGTGCTGAAACTACTCTACGCGCAGAATCTAAGAGAATAATGTTTCCTCCGCGCATAAGTTCGAGGACCAAGTACTGGTCACCGGCTCTGCTGCTGACTTTTACTTCAATTATTCTGTCTAACTGTGGCTGAAAAATGTCTTTGATAATACCTCCTCTCAAGTACTTTCTCAGAATTTTACAAAAAGCAGTAGGCTCTCTTTTTTCACCGAGATCTTCTTCTGATACAGTAATGAAGCTGCCCAGCTTATAGATAATAAATAATGTTTGTTCACGGGACTTTATTTTCAGTAAGAGAATGTCGCCTAAATGATATACATTTGCTATACGCCCTCCCTGAACCAAGCTGCGTGCTTCTCGGACAAAAGCAGCTACATCTAAAATATTCATTTCTCTTTTCATTGGTTAAACACCCTTAAATACTGGAGACTCGCCTTAATATTGATGGAGGACTACGATAAACTTTACCTCATTCGAGTATTTACAGGAGTAGCTGTAGGAGTAGTCTGCGGTATACTATCGCTGAACTTACTCTACGGAGCTGGACTATCGATTATCGTGTACTACGTGTCTCACAAGATCTCTAAGAAAATATATAAAGGGGAAAAACCCTGGGCAGTAGGCCTTGGCGAATACATAGGACTCTGGATAACACTTTGGTGTATAGTCTACAGCCTGCTCTACTGGAAGCCGTCTATTTGACATACAACAGAACGCCCCACTGAATCTGAAAATACTACTTTATTCTCTTCTTCCCTGAAAAACACTATCTTAGAGAACCTCTTGAAGAAAATATTTCCTAGTCTAGGTTCGCGTATAAAAAAGAAGACAACAGCAACATTTTTCTCGAAAGCTATATGAACAGACTTTAAGTAAAGCTTAGCAATATTAGAGAGAATATTAAGTGACGATTTGCCTAAACTTAGCTCATATGATATAACATTATCGAGTGAAGAAATTAAAAGAATTTTAAAATCTTTATTAAAAAGGTCTTCAATTAGTAGAATGAGCGAAGATAGCGAGCGTGCTCTAGCGTAAATGATGTTTTTCAACACACTTTTAACATCTATGCCTCTATCCTTAGCTAGCTGAACTATTCTCTCAGGCCTAAATGCACCCTCAGTATCGATACAGACTGCCTTAGCGCACGAGTCTTCTTCTTTTAACATCAGTTGAACTACAAAGCACAGCCAGTGCAATAGTAGACTTTTGATACGGCTGCTTTCTCCGACGAATTCTGTTACTGCTTGTGTTTCTATTCCTCCTCCGAGGAGTTCGTCTAGTGCTTTACATCCTGTTGAAATGTATTGAACCTTCTGCCTCTTACTCCAGTACTCTTCAGCAGTA
>QMRV01000096.1 GCA_003649445.1 Thermoprotei archaeon
CATCCAACACATCCGTAACACCCGTACATATTCTTGGAGAAAACGAATTTGTGTAAAATTCTCCACTTAAATCTAGACTCCTTATCTTCTAAGATAACTTCTCCTCCAGCAAGCCTGCTGTAGTAGAGTCCATGGCAAGTTGCTCGGCGTCTAACTCGGAAAAATGCTCCAGGTTCTTCTGGATCAGGTTCATCATATAAGTCAAAGCAGTAGCATGTAGGGCAGACAGCAGTGCACGCTTGACATAGAACACATTTCTCAGAAAGATCGGAGATATCTCCGTTAATTACTTTCTTTAAAGTGAGGCTATCGAAAACACTGATATCTATCTTCTTGGCACGTTGGGGGGGATTTATTTCAGGAGCTTCTGTAGGCGAAGCTTCTAGCTTCGAGACAATTTCTTTTCCTCTCTTAGAAAAAGGCTGTAGAACAACGCTGTCTTCGTCTAAACTCATTGCTAAGTCTACATCCTCGGGAGGAATGTATGTCTTAAACGGAATGCAGAAGCAGTTTTCATCTCCTTTGTCGCATAGAACTACCGCTATGAACATGTCTCTACGCTTTGATACATAGTAAGGATCCTTAGGCTCGGTCAAAAATACTTTATCTAAGTATTTTATTGCATGAGCTTCACATGGATGAATTCCAAAGAGACACAGAGGTTTTTCTTTTTTCTCAGAGTAGTCTTCTACATCGATATATGCTGTCAACTTTCCGGCGAAACTCATGGTGCCAGCTCTATACTTGAACAAGTACTCTTTAGGAGGAAGAAGAATACTATTAACAGAGTTAATTGTCCTAATATACTCTAATGTAACTTCGGCGGGGTCTTCAATGTCGCTTAGAACAAAACTACCCGCCTTTTCTACAGGAGCATAAACTAGATACTTCTCCATCAACACCTCTACTAGTTCAAATAACTTTTCTCTAGGTATTCTACAGGCTATACTCATGTCTACTATGTACTCGTAACAGTAGTATAATAAGTCGTAGGTTACATAGGTTTAATGTTGCTCATCGAGAAGCTGAATAAATGTCGGTTAAACCTTAGCCTTATTTCTGTAAAAGGTATATAATTGTACATTGGTTCAAAAACCTAAAACTTATTTAACCAGAGAGTATGTAGCTTATGTGCTGGCATACATACTATTAAAGATAGAGCTAGGCGCCGAAGACAGGGTTCTTGATATACTTAAAGAATTTAAAGAAGTGCGAGAAGCCTACATAATTTATGGAGAATACGACATTATAGCTAAAATAGATGCATCTGATTCTTCGCGACTTAATGAGATAGTGCTAGGTCTCAGGAAAAAATGTAAAAATATAATAAAGGACTCTGTTACGATGATTACAGCTAGAGGATTTTCTAGATAAGTTTTACTATTGTAAAATAATCGCCTAAAGTAGTTATCAGCATATATTGAGTAAAATGAAGATATTTAGAAAGATAAGCTTAATTTTGCAGGAAGCCACAAATATCTTGTGCTAGCCTACGTGCTCTTTAAAGTAGAGCTTGGTGCGGAAGGGGAAGTCCTTAAAGTCCTAGAAAATACTCCTCAAGTAAAAGAAGCCTACATAATCTACGGAATATATGATATTGTTGCCAAGGTAGAGTTTGAAAAAGTGCTAGACCTAGGAGACCTTGTTTTAAGCTTAAGAAGAAAATGTAAAGAAAAAATAAAAGATACTGTTACAATGATTGTCGCTAAGGGCTTTTCAAGATAATTTTATTTGGCTTCATATATTTTCTTACCTTCGGCGTAGACTGTCACAGGATATGCTTCAAGCGAGAATGGGTCGCTGTTCCATAGAATAAAGCTAGCCCACTTGTCTTTTTCAATACTTCCTAAAATATTGTCTACTTCAAGTATTTTTGCATTATTTAAGGTAATTATTGATATACATTCTTCTTTTGATAAGCCCAGTCTACGCCAGAAGCGTAGTTGAAGGAAAAGGTTTCTTTGAAGAACCACGGGATGATCTGTCATTAAGCCGTAGAACGGCTTTACTTCAATTAAGTACTTTATGTTCTTCCAAGACTCGTGCTTAAGTTCAGTCTTATACGGGAAAGCATCTACGGGCCCATAGACTATTGGCACATTTTCTTTCTTCAGCAGCTCGAACGGGTACTTAAAGTGTAGGTCACAGCAGTGATCGGCAGTGAGTTTAAGTGAGAATTCTTTCTTAAGCTTAATTAAAGAGACTACGTCGTCTGCTTTATGTACGTGAACTCTCAGCTTTAGTCTTCCTTCGAGCAAAGGAAAAAGTGCCTCTATTTCAGGCTCTACTTCATCGGCAGTCTTTTTACCTTTCTCAACGAGCTTCTTCTCTTTGACCGCTTTCATTAAAGTTTTCCTAAAGAGAGCTAAAACACCCATGCGTGTAGAAGGTCTTGTTCCCTTCCAGTCAGTAGTGTTGCGTGGATTAAATCCCAGCGCGGCTTTTATTCCAGTGTACTTAATGAACGCCCGATCTACCGTTTCAGCGTAATTTCTTATTACAGCAGCTTTTCCACCAATGATGTTTCCGCTTCCAGGGAGAATACAGGAGTAGAGCACTCCATACTCTATAGATTCTTTAAAAGCTTTGTCGTCCATGTACACTGAGTCTAATGCGTCAGCGATAGCTACTACTGAGTCAAATTTTTCATTTACTTCAGTTTCGGCAAAAGGCTCGCCTGCTCTATCTAGGCCTATGTGGCTATGTGCGTCTATAAATGCTGGCGTCACTACAGGAGCTTCATCTACAATTTCGCATTTCGGTTTTTCTTTAGTTATATTAATGATTTTAGTGTTCTCGAAAACTATGTAAACGTTTCTGAGAGGAGGCTCATTTTTTCCGGTATAAAGCAAATCTGCTTTAACTGCTTGCACATATTCTATGAACCAGAAGACGTATTAGATTTTCTCTTCCTTTATAGCCGTAGGGGAGTATAAAGTACGTGAAAGTTGTGATCAAAACCACCATTAAAGTAGCTTCAATAAAGTGAAGTAAAATAAAGATAAAGTACATGGCTATGACTAAGGTTATTACTGACAAAATGTAAGCAAAGTAATTAGCTTAAGCTACTCTCTAATCTTTTCTCTAAGAGTTCTCTTAATTGTAATTTAGCCTTAATGAAAAGAGCCTTTTCGAATTAAATTGCTCTTATCGCTTCTGTTAAAGATAATGCTAAAGAGAATTCTGCTAAACATATTACAATATCTCGTAGAGGCTCAATGCGGTATGCAAGATTAATACCGCTAATAAACTCCAGTTAACTAAGCTTATTATTTTTGTTCTTTTGTAGGAATAGAACTGTGCTTAGAGGTAACAAAAATATTTCAACAAGGAATGTTTTGGAGAAAACTATTGAGATAACCATTGCTAGCGCTAGGATATATGGCAAACCTACATTATCTTCAAGTAACTATATGAAGACATATCCACCTATATCCTTTAAGACTTCTTCAAGAGACATTATAAATTTCCAGTTTATTGTAGCACAGCACTCTTTTACTTTCTTCGCTTCATTCTTAGACTTAAGAGAAAACGATTCAAGAATATAATTACTATATTGTAGTCGTACCTGCATAGCTCCTTTAATGTATATTACAAGGATATTTGTCAAGTAAGCTCAGAAAAACTATTGCTCCATTAGGCTTGAGTAGAGAACTGCTAGTATTTAGGAAAACTGAAAGATAGGTTATTTTGAGCTTTTCCACAAGTAGTCGAAGTATGTTTTAGCGATTTCGACTATGTACTCGAAGTTAGAGTACGCTGCAAGTATTTCTCCTCTATGCTCTACTACGAGAAGAACTTCGCGGTCGCTGATAACTCCTCCTCCAAACATGTGGTCAAGGTACTTTATTTCTATTCTAGCGGGCAAGTCTTTAAGTAGAGGCTTTAGTTCTTCTACAGCTAGCACTAATACTGGTTTTTCTGCCGATTCGCCGATAAGTGTGTTTTTGAATCTAAAGTTTAGGAGCTTGGAAAAAGGTACTGCTACGCGAATTTTTGTGCTAACAGATGCTGAAACTATGCTTATAGCTCTATTTACAATAGACTTTTCTCCTCTAATAATCGTAATAAATTCTCTTTGAGCAAGTCCACTGTGGCTATACTCGTATATTTCTTGGAGAAACTCCGCCTCTTTACGAAGGTCTTCTAGCTTCTGCTCAATACTAGTCTTCAACTTAAGGTAGACTTCGAGAGGAGGTACTGCATAGACTATGTGTGGTCTGCTGGTTCTATCTACCTTGATAAAGCCCTTATTTTCGAGACTCGAGAGAATAACATATATTTTAGTGTAGGGCACATGAGCTTCTTCAGAAATCTGTTTCGCGAACATAGGGCCTTTTTCAACTAACTTGAAATATACTCTAGTTTCATACAGAGAGAGGCCTAGTGTTCTTAGCGCTTTAAGCTCATTTAATACCATTCAGAGTGTTATTAGTATTAAATGCTTATAAATTCTCCTGGCCTTTAATCATTCGTGAAGATCGTTAAGGAAAGTAAGTCTCTGTGCCCTATATGTCAGAAAATAATTCCGATGACTGTTTACGAAGAAAACGGAGTAATATGGCTTAAGAAAAAGTGCCCTGAGCATGGTGAATTTGAGGACGTTTACTGGGGAGACGCTGAGCTATACTACTGGTTCGCTGAGTGGGATAAAGAAGAGTATGTTGGCTCCGGTGTAGAAAATCCGAGAACAAAAGTAGAGAAAGGATGTCCATTTGACTGTGGCCTATGCCCTAACCATAAGACTTACACTATTCTAGGAATAATAGATGTCACTAACCGATGTAACCTTAGGTGTCCTGTATGCTTTGCTCACGCAGGTGCGACAGGCTACGTCTATGAGCCGAGTTTTGAGCAAGTAGTAGAAATGATGAAGAATTTGAGAGCCAATAAGCCGTGGTCATGCAATGCACTACAGTTCAGCGGAGGAGAACCTACTATGCGAAACGATTTACCTGAATTAGTAGCTGAAGCAAAAAGACTCGGTTTCAGATGGGTCTGTGTAGACACTAACGGTATAAGAGTAGCTGAAGACATAGAGTACTTTAAAGCACTTGACGACGCAGGACTTTCTTCGCTCTATCTTCAATTTGACTCGACTAGACCAGAAGTATACTTGAAGACAAGAGGCAGAGACATACTAAAGTACAAGCTCAAAGTCATTGAGAACGCTAGGAAACTAGGCTTCGACTCAATAGTCTTAGTAGTTACTTTAGCCAAGGGAGTAAACGACCAAGATATATGGGATATCATTAAGTTTGCTGCTAAAAACAGCGACGTAATAAGGTGTGTAAACGTCCAGCCTATTTCTTTTGCAGGCAGAGCTAGAAGGGAGGAGCTGAGAAAAATGAGAATAACTATACCTGATTTCATGAAGCTTGTTGAAGAACAGAGCGGAGGAGTAATAAAGGCCAGAGACTTTAGGCCGGTCAACTGGCCAGTGCCCTTCGCCAAAATGATGAGTGTTCTCAAAAACAAACACTACCCGCTTTTCACAGCGCACCCGCATTGTGGTTCAGCGACATTTATTCTCGTAGATAGAAGGGAAGATGGAGAGGTAGAAATAACTCCTATAACTAGAGTAGTTGACGTCGACAAGCTGGCAGAAGACTGCTGGAAGATTGCTGAAGAATACAAGAAGGGTATTTTAGGTAAACTGACTGCTGTAAGACTACTGCGCCACGTAAAGAGTAAAGTAATTAGACAGCTTATATCTGATATCATAAAGCACGGCAGCTACAAGGCACTAGGAAAGTTCATGAGATCTATAGTAATGATAGGATGCATGCACTTCATGGACGTCTGGAACTTTGATATTCAGAGAGTAGAGCGCTGCTGTATACACTACGCTGTGCCAGACGGCAGAATAATAAGCTTCTGTACATTCAACAACATACATAGACCAGAAGTAGAAAAGAGGTTCGCTATTCCAGTAGAAGAGTGGGAAAAGAAAACAGGGAAGAAAGTAGACGAGTACGCATAAAATCATATATTTGTTTATCACCATTATTTTTACATGAAGCTTGCTGTTCAAGAAGGACTTCTTCCAGGAGAAACTTTCGCCCAGAAACTAGAGTATGCAGAAAGCTAGGTTTTGAGGGAGTCGAGGTCAGTGGACGGGGTCTTTTCGATAGAGTAAATGAAATAAAAGAAGCTCTCACTACAAGTAAAGTAAAAGTTTCAAGTATTTGTGCAGGATACTCTGGGTGTTTGCTTTCTCCAAACAAAGAGGAGCGCGAAAGAGCTATAAGGGATATCGAAAATTTGCTGAAAATAGCGAGCGAAATAGGGGCAGTAGGACTAATAGTTGTACCTATTTTTGGGCCACCGCAGCTACCTGACTTAACGCCTCTCTTTACAGTAAGAGAACTTGAAGAAAAATTACTCATCAAGTTGCTCAAAATACTCGCTAAAACAGCTGAAGACTGCAAGGCATATATCTTGCTTGAGCCGCTTAACCGCTATGAAACACATTTCATGAATAGACTAGAGCAGGCCATTAAGATATGCGATGAAGTAGGCTCAGAGTACGTGAAAATGATGGCTGATTTCTTCCACATGAACATAGAGGAAGCTAATATAGCTGAAAGCCTGAAGCAAGCTCTCCCCTATTTAAGGCATATTCACTTAGCTGACAGCAATAGATATGCTCCCGGCTTTGGCCACACAGATTTTCTAGAGCCATTCAAAGTACTAGCTAAAGGAGGTTACGAGTACTATATGGCGCTAGAGTGCAGAGTACCTGAACCGAGACTAGAAAATCTAAAGAAAACAGCAGGTTTTCTAAAAGAAATAATAGCTAAGGCTTCACGATAAACTTTTATACATTATGGTCAACTTTATATCGGTGCTAAA
>QMRV01000097.1 GCA_003649445.1 Thermoprotei archaeon
ATTCTGCACCGTGAATTCTCTTTCAAGAGAGATGAAGATTGAGTGGAGGGAGGCTGACGCGCTGCTCTCTCGACTGCACGATAAAGGCTTCTTAGACGTGCTCAGAGTAAAGCCCAGCAGAGAGCCCCGGGGCTTCCCCGTGTTCTTCCCCAGCCCTCACGGTGAAGTGGCCTCAGAGGTCTTATTCGGGAAGCCCTGGGGGCTAATTCACGCGGAGGTCTTGAAGGAGAGGGGAGCCTACCTAGATAACTTGAAGCTGATCAGGGAGGCGGAGACCCGGCTGAAGCACGCTGGCTACCGCGTAGTCACGGAGCTCGAAGACCCCTCCGAGTGCACCTTCAAGTGGAGCGGGGGCTCGCACAGAGCAGACCTCGCCGTCTACGCCTTCGACAAAGCCGGGAGAGAAGTCAAAGTGTTCTTAGAGTGCGAGTCTATGAGCAATCCGCTGAGCCAAGTCGAAAAAATGCTGGACGCCCACTACGAGCAGTTCAAGAAAATATTCGTAGTAGTCTCCTGCGACCTGGCTAAGCGGATGATGCTTCAGCGGACATGCTTCTGGGCGTGGAGGAAGCGGAGAGAACTGGTCATGGAGGTGCGGGTAGAGTCAGTAGACAGGTTGACTAGGCTCAGCTCGATGCCCAAGTACCTTGTAATAAGACCAAGTCCTGAAAAATGTATTTAAGAGATAGGGATATTTTTCCTGGCGCGTATAGAGTTACATGAAAAGGCACCCGTATATGGGGCCTGCTTGCCTCGGATGTCCTTTTATGCCGTCTTTGAACCTGCTGCGCTACGATGAGATAAGGAAGAGGGCTGGTGGAGAGCTGCGGATACTTTTCTCGTACCTCGATACAGACGAGGGAACCGCGATATACCACAACGCCGGGCTTTTCCTAGGGAACCTCGAGGACTCTGTTATAGGGCTTATAGACGCTTTAGTTGAGAAGAAAATAGCTGTCTTGCACGGCTTCTTCTGGGCCTCGATAGGCGACTTGAAGGCAAGTCTCCTGCTCGCTTTCACAGGACACTCCAGACAGGCGAAAGTATCTCTGAGAACGGCCCTAGAGTTATTCTTCTGGGGACTCTACTTCCAGTATAAGAAAGAAGTGTCTAGAGAGAAGGCGGAAGAGCTGTTCGAGAAATGGCTCGAAGGAACTAGAGATAGGCCGCGTTTTATGTCATCTATTGAAGAGTTGAAGAATAAGGGAGTGATTACCGAAAATACTTACAGCGAAGTGAAAGACCTGTATTCAGAGCTCAGTAAGTATATTCACGCTTTCTTGGGAAGCGAGTTCGAGAGAGTAGCTTTAGGTGAAGAGGGGCCTGCGAGACCTTCTTCCGCCAACATGAGTCTCGAAGAGCTCTACGACTGGTACTTAGCCTTCGGGAGAACATGTTACGCTATAATACAAGGACTCTTAGATGCAATCAAGTACTTCTCAGTAAAAATACCTGAAAGAACCCTCAAGGGAATACTCCTCTTGGCGAAAATATACGAGAAAGGCCCTATAAAAGAGCCTCTAGACTTTGTTGACTGTCCTTTCCTCAAAAATTAAAACAACAGTAGACCCCTCCCCGTGTCCCCTGAACTCCCGTGTGTTTCTGTTTCTTTTGTGTGGGTTTCTGTGTGGTTTTTCTTTAATGTGGTGTGTGGTTTCTGGTGTGGTCTCTGCGGGTCTCTGGGGGGTTCTGAGGGGGCTACTGTGTGTCCTTGGGGGAGTCTCTGCGTGGTCTTCGGCCTATATTTGCTGTGGTTCTTGGAGAGGGTTTTAAGCCTCGGCTCAGCCTACTGTGCCTCGGACTAAATTCGTTATGGTGAAGACGAGGCTCCCGGAGAGCCTCTACAGGCGGGTCGAAGACTACGCGGCGAGAAACGGGCTCAGCGTCTACAGCGCCGTGAGGAAGCTTATAGAAGAGGGGCTTGAGCGCGCCGGCGGAGTCTACAGGCTCCTCCAAGACGACTCCTTCATACTCTCTCTGATAGTCGTCAAGCTGAAAGTAGACCCCGGGTTCAGGTCCAGGCTGCTGGAAATCGTGGGAGAAGAGCTCTAGGGGAGAGAGGTGGCTGAAACTTTTATTTTCTGGCTGCGGGTAGTGTGAAGACTGCTGTTATTGTTAAAGACTTAAAAGAGTTTGTTGAGCGCGCCAGAGGCGAAGCCCGCTGCCACATACAGGTCTTAGACCTCGAGGCACCAAATAGGGCTACAGTAGTTCTTGTAGCAGAGGCTCCCTGTCAGGGAAACACGCACTTCGTGGTCTACGTGGAGAAGCTAGTGCTGACTCCCATGTCGATTAAGTACTGGGTCAAGCCTCAGGGGTCTTTTGAGGAAGACGTGCTAGAGGCGTCTAGGAGGGCTCTCGAGAAGCTCATAAGCGACATAAGGCGGCGGGGTCTGCAGGCGGGGAAAGGGAAGTATATTTACGTCTTCAAGTCCGTTGTCTAGTTTTCCTAGGGAATATTTTTATTTAGTACGTGGTACTAGTATACGGTAGAATGCAGTACGTATGCCCGTACTGCGGCTCGCAGAACATAGTATACAACGACCTTACAGCAGAGTACGTGTGCGCCAGTTGCGGGCACGTGGTAGACGACTCTAGGCTGGTCTTCGACTCGTACAGGAACTTCTATTTCCTAGACGACTGGAAGAAGACTGAAGAGAAGCTCCGGAGAAAGAGGGGGCGGTGGACTTCAAGCGAGAGACCCGACTCGAGGACGGCGGCTCTAGTGAAAACGCGCTTAGTGGAGCTCCTTAGGAACAAGGAGACATGGCACTTAGTCTACGTGGTGAAGGAGTACTGCAGACCCACCAGCCTCAAGCAACTCTTCTCGGACTTCTTGAAGGCAGTCAGCCCCGATATGGACTACAGGGCCGCTAGAAGAGTCTTCGAGGAGGCCTGCCGGCTCGCGGGAGTAGACAAAATAGACTTAGCCCCGACCTCGGTGTGGGATAAGCAGCCGGAGTACAGGAAGAGGGTGAGGGATAGGCAGGTCAGAGAGGCCTCGGAGAGAGCGGGGCTGAGCCAGAGGCTCCTCGAAGACCTGCGCAACGTGCCGTTGTTGCAGCCTTTCGACGCCAAGGCTGTAGCGGAGGCTCTGAGCGCTCTCAGAACAGTATGCAACGACGGAGTAGTACCGCCCGGCGTCAGAGTATATGGTGTGGCTAGGGCAGTACTGTACCTCGTCTCTCTTTCACCTCTCTCCGCCAAGCAACTGTCCGAGCGCCTCGGGGTGAGCAAGCTGAGAGTCTACAGGGCTCTGAGGAGACTAGAGAAACTAGGGCTAGTCTGCAGAGAGAGGGAGGGAGTCTACAGGGCTACTAAGACATGTAAAGTCTCTAAAAGGGCCTTCACTAAGGCCGTCCGAGTAGCCAGACTAATAGTGCTCAGCTACCCCGAGCTCGCGAAGTACGATCTCTCGCCCGAGACCATAGCCTTCATCAAGGGAGTCAAAACAGTGTGTGTAGCAAAGAAGGCGAAGAGGAACGAAACGCAATGTGAAAACAGTACTACTTTATGTCAGGGCGTGTGGTACAGAAGTTCTAGGACAGTGGCGAAGAAGGAGGCCGAGGAACTGGAAGACAAGATAAGGCTTCTGGTGGAAAAGGAGGAGAGGGGGCTTGAGCCGGTTAAATACGAGGAGTGGCTACTGGAGAAAACTGCGTGGGAACTGGCGCCAAAGGTGCGTAGACTGCTCGGAGAAAAAGAAAAAATAGGGGAAAGGTTTAGAGCTCTTCTCCTTTCCGAATCAGAACCTTCCTTGCTACAGTCACAGCCTGCTCCTTGCTGTTCTTAGAGACCATGTAGAGCATTTTGACTTGGCTTCCGCGTATCCAGACCTTGTCGCAGGTCACTTTAACATCTATTCTCTCGACGCTGTTCAATATAATGTCGCCGTGGTCGGGGTTCCAGGATTCGACGCGGCCTACAAAGAGCCCTGTAGTAGACTCCACTACCGCCCAGAAGCCCTCCATGCTCTTCAGGGAAGCGTGGTACTCGGCCTTCATAGCCGACCTGAAGTCATTCGCATACCGGGGCGCATTGACAATATTAGCTAAACTCATACACTAAAACCTTATATCTCTTAAAAGGAGTATATTAGAGGGCCCGGAGGGGATGACCCGGCCCGCGCCCTTAATTAGCGCCAGCCGATGAAGGGCCCTCCCCTCCTTCTCAGTAAGCAAAACTTGAGAAGAAGACTGTTCTGAGGACAATAAAACAAGGTGAGGAAAAAATTAGAGGTACATTTCGAGGATCATTAATTCTTCTATCTGCTTAATGAGCTCTGAGGCCAGTCTCTCTATAATTTCTGCTTTTTCTCTGGCTGTGCCTCTGCTAGACGCTTGTATTTCTTTGGCTAGTCTCTTTATGGTTCTCAGCTTCTCTACGTCCATGAGAATCACCTTAGGCTACGAGAATTTCGAGCTGTAGGAGAAGTTTTCGTACGTCAGGATCCTTGATTAATAAGTTCAGGAAGTCTTGTTTTCTTAGTCTTGCTATGAATTCCTTCGTACGCTTTTGTAGTTTTGTTTTATCTTTTCCCTCTTTAAGCTGTTCCTCGATATCTTCTATGAGAGTTTTCATCGATTCTATTAGAATCGACTTTATGATATTGAAAAGTGCTTCTGCTGAAGTCTTGTCTTTAACTCTAAATCTTATTATATTGATATTTGCTTTAGGTATTTTAAGCTTAAAGGTTTTATTGATATTTTTCCGCTTGCTCTCGATCTGCTCAACAAGTTTTTCTATTTCCGGGATTCTTTTCTCTTCAACTAAAACTACACTGTATTGAAGCGGGTATCCGCAACTCCGTAACTTGCCTGTGCTCCAATCGTACCATGAGTACCATGGAGCTAGTTCTTTCCTGTTCTTGTCGGCAGGAGGGTATGGAATATCGTATATTAGTAACGCTACGCCATCCTCTAGTTCCCTTATCAAGTCTTCATTTATGTTTACATACCCGGCCCGCGCCCACATAGTCCCGGTGCAGTGCGCTGGGGCTTAAAAGCGCCGAGGCCTCGGCGCCAGCTTATAACCCTCCGCCCCCGTCACCGGTGATAGAATGGGCGCGGGCCGGGTACGCCCTAGAGTGGAGCCCGTAACCGTTGAAAAGACGATTGCTCCCCCTTATCGGCTCCCGTCTCCTAGAGACCTCCCCTACGCGAAGCCGAAAAGTGGCTCGCTGTGCCGTGAGACAGCGCTGGGGCTGATTTCAGCTATGAAAAAGGCTTTAGACCAGGAGCCCGGTGTCGTCGAAGCCTTTGTCTTAGCGGAGATTTCAGGGCTGCCGGTTCTCCTGATAGGCCCGCACGGCAGCGGTAAAACTACTTTAGTTAAGACTCTGGCTTCGGCGCTCTACTTGAAAGGCAGGCCAGTGAAATTTAAACACGTTACAGTGAAGGAAGTTCACAACGAGTACTCGGTGTTCGCCAGACCGGACTTCGGCGCGCTGGCAAAAGGCCAGGAAAAGTGGATACCTAAACTAATTGACTCGGAATTCGCTTTCATTGATGAGGTGTTCCGCAACCAGCGGATTTTCGCGGCTCTAAACGAGGTGCTGGAGGAAAAGCGCTTTGAGGGACTGCCGCTGAAATGGATATTTTTCGCTGCTGCAACAAACCCACCGAACCAGTACTACAAAACAGTAGATGTGTGGAACTTCGCGGACTTAGATAGATTTTCCGTTATTGTAGAAGTAGAAGACCGGGGCTTCGGCTTCGCCGACAAGATGGCTAAGGGACAAGCACCCGGAGTGAACGTCAAGGTAGACGTCGATAACATAGAGCAGGTAAGGGAGGAAATAAGGAGGACAAAGGTCTCGGAAGAAGCCCTGAGCTTAGCCAAGGTTCTGGTAGCTTCTCTCTCAGTGTGCACCTTCGAGCCGGTAGACGGCAGGGGAGAGCGCTACCTCATACTCAACAAGTTCGCGGCAATACAGGACTTAAAGTGCTACCGCTGTGTCCACCAGAGACACCTCATCTGCAGCAAGTACGCTGTCGCACCGAAGAGAGCCTTCCGGTCGCTGATACACTTAGCTAAGGCGAGGGCGTGGGCTCTGGGCAGAGAAGTGCTCTCCGAGGACGTGGTCTGGGCGTTCAAGTACACTGTGCCCGGGAGGACGGCTGTATCCTCCGAGGCCTCTGAGACAGCGCCTACTTACAGCGTGCTCTACCAGCAGATGTGGAGAGACTTTACTGAGTGGTACAGCCAGAACTACGAGTGCTTAGCTGAGGGGCGCAGAGGAGACCCCTTGGCAGAGTACTGCCACAGCATACTGGGGCGCAGGAAAGAGACTCTCTACTACAGAGTAAAGATACCGTCTTCGATGGCCGAGAGGGCCCTCAAGTGGATGGTACTGAAAAACAAGATTACGCTGGAAGAAGCCTCGCAGATACTAGAAGACTTGAGGAGCGGCTACGCGCCGAGGAGACCAGACCTAATCCTCAGGAGAGGCGCCCTCTACTACAAAGCAGGCACTCGGGAGGAGGCTGAGGACCTATGCAGGTTCCTAGAAAAGTAGTAGAGGAAGTGAGGCGCGAGGAAAACCCGCCGCCGCACACCGTTATTGTAAAAAGAGTCCCTACAAGCTACACCGACCTGCAGAAGAGAGAAGTAGTTCTCGCGGAAGCTCAGCTGAACATGGTCGATTGGGTCTACAGACACGAAGTAAAACACCTGTCTGAGTGGCCTAGAACCATCGGGAAAATGCTTTACCACGAGGCGAAGATAGCCGCCAGCCTGCCCCCGTACCTGCGCGAAGTCTTCAAAAAGTACCGCCGCGAGGCAATGAACATAGTATACGAC
>QMRV01000098.1 GCA_003649445.1 Thermoprotei archaeon
CCGTCAGGATATGTAATTAAAGCTAAAAGAGGAGGTTTTCCGTAATTCTTTTTAACTAGCTCTATTTTTTCTTCAAAGTCCTCGGGTACTACTTTGAACTCAGGGTAGTCTGTAGTCTTTGTTAAAACTACTTCAAGCATACTTCTCTCGGCTGCAAGAAGGCTCGTGTAGTGTGCATTTCCGTCTGCAACAACTACAGGGGCTTTTTCATTCTTCAGTACATATTCTTTGTAGAGAGCGAACATTACTGTAAATATTCCTTCTCTAGCTCCGTGAACGAGTCTCACTTTACTGCAGTCGATAAAGGTCTCGAGTTCTTCTACTAGTTTCTTGATATTAGGGCGCCTAATGCTGTGTAGATCTCCTGTACAGTAAAGGCATGTAGAATAGCCGTCTAGATAGTCTATTAAGTTCTTTTTCACTCCTTCGGGAACAATACCGCCGCTACGAATAGGATCAACAATAAGTATTCTACCCGACGACACATCCGGGCATTGTAATAACTAAGTTAATAAATATGTTTCTGTAGTGCTTTACCTCGTATTTATAGAAGTGATGTTTCAAGACTGAAACAAAGAATATATACTCAAGACAGGAGAATGCACATAGCGGATGATTGATACCAGGCCGGCTCTGATGAATGATGACCTCTCGCCCCCTTTTGATGACCGCTTTTAGGCTAAGCTATTTTAAGAGTCTATGTTCTATTACTATGGGAACTCTGTGTATACGCCCTATCCATTAATGCTCTTTGAGGAAGCGAGGGCCTTAGTTTCAAAGTATTTTTATGTGCTTCACTACGAGTTCGACGGCTTTGTACCTGTTTTCTATATTCAGCCTGACGGCGACTTGAAGAGTAAATTTAAGGAATTTGCTCTTGAAGCTAAAAGTAGGAAGCTTCTGCCTTTCTTGAGGAAGAGTAATGGTTATTTGACTATAAGAGTACTTCCTTTCGAACCTAAGAGAAGGAACCCTAAGACACCTCTACTTCTCTTTGTGGTGACTTTCATTACAGTACTAATAGATGGTTTTCTTAGGGCTTCAGATAGTCTTCTACCTGAAGTGCTGGGACACGAAGTCAATGTTCTCTTAACGATGCTAGCCTATGCTTTAGCCCTAATGGCTATTGTAGGAATCCATGAAATGGGTCATAAAATAGTTTCGATGATACACGGCGTTAGAACATCGCTTCCCTACTTTATACCAGCACCACCAGGAATAGGGATAGGAGGTACATTTGGAGCAGTTATTTTCCAAGAAGAGCCTCCGACAAATAAAGACGAGTTATTCGATATTGGCTTCAGCGGCCCTATTTTCGGCTTTTTAGCGACTGTGGTAGTCATGCTGGTAGCTGCTCGAGTTACAGGCGTTGTTTCGCTAGAGCAGCTTAAAGCTTGGACAGAGCAGGGCTATGTCTTTGTTTACATTCCGACTCCTGTGTTAATGGATATTATTCTCTCATACTATAAGCCTCTTCCAGGACCCAACTATGTCTACTACTTGCATCCACTAGCTTTCGTAGCCTGGGCAGGTTTCATTATTACAGCGCTAAATCTTTTCCCTGTTTGGCAACTCGACGGAGGCCATGTCATAAGAGCGCTTGTAGGTCCTAAGAGAGCTAGGCTCCTCTCTATAGCTGGTATAGCAGTGCTCTTTATTCTAGGGTACTGGATGATGGCTCTCATACTGTTGTTTTTCTTGATGATGGGAGGCAAACCTATAGAGCCTCTAGACAATGTTTCTCCGCTGAGCACTTCGAGGAAACTAATGATCATAGTGTACTTGGTTATACTAGTGCTGTGTCTACCAGCGCCGTTCTATGGATAAACTTAAAATATTCAGTTAAAATCTATATTAGTAAAGGAAAAACTACAGAAAAGTAAGACTTAATAGAAGGTATAAATATTGCTATACTGTGAGAAAAGTTCTGGCGTTATTTCTTACAGGATTAATTCTTATTATTTTCTTCAAAGTCGAGACTATAGCTACTTCTTCTCAAGAAATCCATGTAATGAAGAAGGTCGAGTACTATTGTATACTCGGACTTAATGGTAAGATAGAGGAGTGGAAAGTAGATGTGGAGATAACTATTGAGGGAACAGGCTTTCGCACTATTGTAGATAGGATATGGTTTGTTTCTCCTCAAGATATTTTAGAAATCTCACCTAAGCCTTCTTCAATA
This sequence comes from Thermoprotei archaeon, assembly GCA_003649445.1. The sequence goes on from QMRV01000098.1 coordinate 2,183, forward strand.
AAGTATTATGGCCGCTACTTGAAGCTTATTTGGGAGCGCTTAAAGCTTCCAACTAATATAAAATATTCAGCGAGGCTTTTTACTCCTCCTCCGATAAACTACTCTGTCGAAATATCAGTTAATGGACGCAGAGCAGAAATTATTGAAAGAAATGGTGTAGACTATGTTAAAGTAGAAGTAGGAGAAATAGTTTCACTCAATATTACTTTAGTGAATACGAAGAAAAGATGGCTTTGCGAAAACAGCTACTTGAGGTTACCGCTGAACTTAATCATAATGTTTAACTTTCCTTCATACCTTAAGCCTTTATCGCTTAGTCCACAGCCGAACTCTACAATTATGATCGGAGACGAGAGAATGCACGTCTGGATGATTACTCTCTATAACAATATAAGCCTGAGTTTTAAAGCAAAAGTAGAAGAAGTAAACCCTTGGGGTGAAGTACCCCTCAAACGCATATCGATACAAGTTATCGACAGACCTGATTTAGTTGCTGAAAGAGTAGAGGAAATAATGAATCGACTGAACGAGTATATCGAAGGATTATCGTCAATTGTCAGTAAGATGAAAGAAGGCATAAATGCTTCTCTTAAGCTTGCCGAAGGATTGGCCAATATATCTACTGTGTTGAATAACACTGGTTACTCGCTTCTTAAAATATCAAGTGTTCTTAAGGATTCTGGAGAAAACTTAATAAAAGCTTCAGAAGAGATGAAGTCACTTATTAAGTCATTTAAAGGATCTATCTCATATGCTTCAGCTACATTAAATAAAATAAGTGAAGTACTGAAAGCTCTAGAGTCAAGTGAAGTAGATTACAATGAAGTAATAAGTTCACTAGAAGAGGCAATCGATACATTGAAGAAGATATATCCTCAAAACGAAACAATAATACAGCTTTTAGAAGGCTTAAAGACTTTAATTGAGCAACTAAGCCAAAATCAAGAAGAACTATTTGAAGAGGTAGAGAAACTCAAAAAAATGGTGTCTTCAATAAACAGAGCTATTGAAGAAGGAGAAGAGGCCGCAGATAAGCTTAAAGAAGCCGGGCAGGGTTTTGTTAAATTATCATCGTCTATTAACTTAATAGGGTATACTAACATAAATTTGTCTCTTGTTCTCTACAATATTTCAGAAACTTTAGTGAGAACAGTTAATTCAAGCTTAAAACAACTCTCAACTATGGAAAATAAGCTAAATAATTTAACTGAAACAAAAGATCATCTAGAAAAAATAAGAAAATGTGCTTACGCGGAGTGGAACCTTTACTACAAGTACTCTCTTGAAATACTCTCAGAAAGTGCTGAGCAGAAGCCGAAAATAGAAATAGTGGCTATTAATAATACTGTAAAAGGTATCGTAGTGAAAACAGAGAACACTATCTATGGACTGGTGATTAAAAGCTCGAGTAAAATTATTGTTGCTACATCTGAGAACAAAACAGTATCAGAAGAAGCCAGTATCTACACTATGGAAACATCTGTTCTAATATGTCCGTTAAGCAATGGCAGTGTCCTCAGAAACGCTGTTGACACAAAAATAATTCTTCTTAACGTCTCTAACCCCTCCGTAGAATTAGATGTTTGTAAATCTCCCGTTGACGCAGAGTACTCAACAGCATTTTCTTTAGAGCTAGTTCTTCCACGTCTATTTTCAGTTAAAGAGTTCGTGCCAACAGGGTACCATAAAGGTGAGACTACCGAAGAAGCAACGGGCAAAAATATTGTTCTAATAACAGTTTCCGCTTTATCTATTATCGCAATTTTGTATATTGCTATTAAAGCAAGAAAACACGAAAAAATCGAAGTAGATATTACGGATATACTCGAAGAAATAGAGGAAATACGTAGAGAAGTATCTAAGAGGGCGAAGACTTAATATATCCTTTAAGAAGCTCTCTTATCTCATTAGATGCCTTAGCAATATCGCTTTCTTTTCCAAGTAAATATATTTCTACTTCTCCGCTATTAAGTACTCTAGTCTTAAAATATATCTTAGGATATTTTTTAGCAATAGAGTATATTTTTTCAAAAACAGAGATCTCAGGGAGACCGCTTACTCTAATTCTTTCTTCATATAACTTTTCAGCAGAATATTTTTCCAAATATTTTTCTACTTCAGGAAACATAGATTTGAGCTCGTGGGGAGGACCTGGTAGGCAGACTACTATTTTAGAGTCGTGTTCTATGATCATTCCCGGCGCAGAGCCTACTTTGTTGAATATTATGTAGCATCCTTCAATTACATAGGACATTTTTTCGGTAGCCTTCAAGCCACATTTTCTCTCACGTAAAATATAGTCAAAAACTTCTTTGCTTAACACTAGCTTGCGTTTGAGCACTTGCGCTACAGCCTCGCGCGTAACATCGTCGGAAGTAGGACCTAAACCGCCTGTCAAAATTATTAAATTCGCTCGTTTCATAGATTCTTCTAAAGCACTACTTATTTCCTCAATGCTATCTCCAACTACTATAATTCTTCTTACAGTAAAACCCTTGAGAGTTAGTCTTTTAGCAATCCACACGGCATTAGTGTTTACTACTTCTCCTACTAGAAGCTCTTTTCCTGTTGAAATTATCTCTACAATCATCTTCATAGATTATTTAGAGTAGAAGTTAATTAATGTGATTTAAGCTGTAAGCTAGTTTTATATAACTACTGCACTCAAGAAAAATGTAATGAATAGATGTCTTTGTTGTTCTCGGCGTAGAGCTTCGAGAAAAATGCTACTCAGAAGCGAGGAAGGAGAAGAAATTCCTATAAGTCTATGCATAGAGTGCTACCATGAGTGGGTCTATATTTCAAAAGAGTATAGATTCCCTCTAAGTACTTGTGCTATAGAAAATTTTCGTAAGTTATGTAGGCATAAACTGCACCTTGAGGACTACGAGTACTTAGCATACAAAAACGAGTACCAAGAAGTGCTCGATGCACTTCGCGAAGTAGGGATAAAGGTATCTAAAACGACCCTAAAGAATGCTGTAAACTGCGATGAAAAGTGCTTAAAGTGGATTAAAGCTCTTCTTAGAGCACTACCAGAGGAAAAGAAAAAAGTACTTACTAGTCGGCTAAATACTCTCTACAGAGAAAAAGATAGCTATGTAGCAAAACTACTCTTAAGTTTGCTCAAAAATTCGCACTAATTCCTTTCCTATAAAACGGTAATTGTACTGCACTCCATCAATCAGCACAACACTGTATTCAGCCAAATCTTCACGGATACTAGAAGGAACTTTTACTCGAGAAACAAGTATCATTTTATGAGGCTTGAATACTTCAATATAGTTTCTAACAAGCTCTATGTTAGAAATTTTTCCCCATATTCTGGCATTCTCTTTCTCAAACCATTTAGATCCTGACTCTACTTCAACTATGTAATCAGGTGAGGGATATACTCTATTATTAGCAAAAGCTATCTCAGGGACTAGTCTGCTATAGATCATTAAGTCAGGTCTATAGCGCGGTATGCCGCTTCCTTTAACAGGTCTAAGTGCTTCATAAAAAATGCTCATATACTTCCCGTCGGCAGTAGCTAGAACTACTGTAGCTGGAATTTTCCTAGGTAATGTTCTTCTCTCTAAAATTAGCTTAGAAGACGGCTTAAGGATATCGGCCTTCAAGTACAGCAGCAGAGAAAGAAATACAAACATCTGATATAGATCTCTCTCCTTTATATTTAAAGAAAGCCTTATAGCTGCTCTTACTCTATCAAAAAACTCTAATCCCGATAATTTGCCTAAACTATATAGCTTAAATACTTTTTTAAGACTAATAAAGCATTTAGGATCTAGCTCTAAAACGTATTCTTTTATAGATCCTTTTTCAATCAATTTATTAATACTAAATCCAGCGTCAATTTCTTCTATAGAATACTTTGACTTTATTTTACCAATAAGCATTAATATTTTACTTAGAAGTGTATCTAGTTCTCTGCACTTCTCATGAAACTCTGTTATGAGCAATCCAGCTGCGATTTCTCTAGCTTTTGCTACGGCGTTAAGTATTTCATGCTCTGATACAGAGGACACTATCACTAAGTTTTCTGCTTCAGTTAAATTTTTGTCGAAGAACTTCCGCGTAACTTACTATATTTGAGTTTAACGATAGTGATTGGAGCGTTTCGGTACGTGAGTAGAGTAGAAGCTTACTAGGTGGTTTACTTGATAACTAGGCCGAAAAGGCTATAGTCATAGTCCTAGAGGGAGTTATTATTTATGATACTCTAGCAGAAGACTTTTAAATGATATATTTCTCAAGTAAACTTCTTTAAACGTGGTGGGAAACAAGCAACTGAAAATATTCATTATTCCTCACTGGCACTTTGACGCTCTCTGGCAGCTGTCTTTTGAGGAGTATTTTAAGATAACCGTAGAAAATATAGTAGATCTGCTAGAGTTTCTCGAGAAAAACCATGAGTATAAATTTAATTTAGATCAAACAATTTATATTGAAAAATTTGTAGAAGAATATCCTGAGCTTGTAGAGAAATTCAAGAAAGCTGTAGAAAGTAAGCTAATAGAATTCGTTTGCTCCGGCTATACTCAGCCTGACTCCAATATTCCTTCAGGAGAATTCCTGGCAAGAAATATCGTTATTTTCCAAAAGTA
>QMRV01000099.1 GCA_003649445.1 Thermoprotei archaeon
GAACCATTATAGGTTAAGGGTTTAGAAATGAAGGATTACGGTGTAAGGAAGGAATTTATTGAAGTACTTAACAAGTGTGTTGAAAGACCAGCTAATTTTGAAGAAGCATTACTTCTAGCTACTGCTAACCCTCATGAGTTTGTGTTGCTCCTTAAAGCAGCATTATATGTTAAGGAAAAGTACTTCGGCGAAATCGTAACATATTCGAGAAAAGTATTTGTCCCATTAACGAACTTATGTAGAAACAAATGTGCTTACTGTGGCTTCAGAAAAGAACCAGGAACACCTGGCTCTGGATTCCTAGCTTTCGAAGACGCTATGAAAATAGTTAAGACTGGAGAGAAACTTGGGGCAAAAGAAGTCTTGGTTAGTACAGGTGAAAAACCTGAGACAAAATATGAAGAAGCAAGGAGATTCCTAAGAAAGCTAGGATACAGTTCAACCGTAGAGTATGTTAGGGATTTCGAGGAAAAAGTGTTAAAGGAAACAAAGTACATGATGCCTCACACTAACATCGGTGTTCTTACTAAGAAAGAAATGGCGGAATTGAAACCATTAAATGCAAGCATGGGTTTAATGCTTGAAACAATAAGTGAAAGACTCATGGAGAAAGGTATGCCCCATGAGTATTCGCCTTGGAAACACCCTAAAATAAGGCTTAAAATGATTAGGGAAGCAGGAGAATTGAAGATACCGTTTACAACGGGAATACTCGTTGGAATAGGTGAAACATGGGAGGAAAGAATAAAGTCCCTTTTAGTTATAAGGGAAATTAACAGGGAATATGGGCACATACAAGAGGTTATAATTCAAAACTTCATGCCCGAACAAGGAACGCCCATGGAAAACCATTCACCTCCATCACCTATGACATTTCTTAAGACAATAGCTATAGCAAGACTTATCTTTCATGGGGAAACAAGTGTTCAAGCACCACCAAACTTAAGCCTATCAACATATCAAACATTACTCCTAGCTGGTATAAACGATTGGGGCGGGATATCCCCATTAACACCAGACTTCGTAAACATAAGGTATCCATGGCCGAGAGTAAGTGAGGTAAAGAAGGTAACAGAAGAACTAGGCTACATATTAAGAGAAAGACTAGCAATATACCCTAAATACGTAATCGAAAAATGGTTTCCCAAAACTTTAGAATATAGAATCTTAAGAATAGTTGATACAAATGGTTTAGTGAAAAGAGAATATGAACAATTTTAACATTTTAGTTAAAAAGGTCATTTTCTCTTATTAGAGAACTTCTCTATCCACCATAGTGAAAATTTTATAAAACACTTCAGAATATAATTTAACAGAACAATTGCCTCCATGGTGGAAATTTTATGGGTAAAAATGTTACATTAAAAATATTTTCAGTCATAGTACTATCGGTATTACTAATATCGTTAATGGCGGTACTGCCTGTACATGGTCAAGAAGAACCATCACCTAGGCTTAAACAAATAGTAAAGAAAGAACTAAAGTATGCTTCAGTAGTACCTAAGAAAATGCCGAAACTAGAGAAAGTAATGCTTAAACTAGATCCAGATATTAGGGAGAAAATATTTTCAGCAGGGAGCAAAGAGGATTTAGAAGCAAAGAAAATGTTCATACTGCTCCTAAAGAAGAAAGTAAAACTACCAGTAAAAGTTTTGCATAGAATTGACAGAGGTCCTATACACTTAGCACTTGTAGAAGCAAGCTATGCTGAAATACTGAAACTAGCCTTCAACGAGAACGTACTAATGATCGTTGAAAATAGGAAAGTAGAACCACCAAAACCGATAATACCAGACAATGTTGAAGAACTTACCTTAAAGAAAGTAAAAAAGCTCCTAAAGAGCAAGAAACCATTACAGACAATACCTTCAGCACCATGGACAACATCAGCTGATAAAGCTTGGGCTAAATACGGAATAACAGGTAAGGGTGTAAGAATAGCAATAGTCGATACAGGCATAGACTTCGGCCACCCAGACTTTTGGACAGACTTCTTTACACCTAAAGTTGCTAGAGATCCCAACACAGGATTACCTTTAGCGTTTGACCCTACAGGAATGTTTTACTGGAAAGTTTACAGTATGCAAGCATCAGGCTTTGTAAACACGTCATTCGTAGACACCGATCTTAACGGCGACGGTATCTTAGACATAACAGGGTTTAACGTTTCAGGAATAGTTTCAGCTAGCGGCGAATACCACCTAGGTAATCTCACAGGATATCCGTTCATGAACTGGAATTACCCAGTGTTAGTTGTAGACCCTGTTAATCCACATGAGTACACAACGGTCTATGTTGATTTCGACCTTAACAAGAACTTCTCCGATGAAAGACCAGCTGTCTTAGGAAGCGGAACGGAAATACTGATAAAAGACTATGATGGAGATGGTTTCCCCGATGAAAGCTTAGGCTTACTATACTACATATCTGATGGTGAAACGCCGGTACCATATTCTGATGTAGCTTTTGGAGATGAAGGGATAATTGAGCCTCCAGGTGATTTAGTAGCTATAATGGTAGATACTGGTGAACATGGTACGCTTTGTGCTGGTGCTGCAGCTGCAACAGGATTCTTATGGATGGTAGGTACTGCTCCTGAAGCTGAACTAATACCTGTAGGCAACGTTTACCGGTTCTTATGGAACTTCATAATGTCATACTTCTACGTTGTAGAAGGACCTGATGGAATACCAAATACTGGTGATGAAGCGGACATTGCGAGCTTTAGCTTCGGAGACTCCTATATTGTCAACGATGGATGGGATTACGAGTCAAGACTATTGGAGTGGATAATTAAGGTTTACGAAGCATCCTATGGGGAAAACACAGTACTACTCGCATCAACAGGTAATGGCGGGCCAGGATACGGTACAGTAACTGAGCCCGGTGCTTCATATGGAACAATAGGTGTAGGCGCTTCATCAGCATTCTACGTATTTGATCAGCTATGGCCAGGGCCGGCTTGGTTCCCAAGAGATGCTGGCAACACGAACTTCATGGAATTAGCATCCTGGAGCAATAGGGGGCCCTCTGCGACAGGCTCCTTAGGGCCACATATTGTGGCTATAGGTATGTGGGACTTAGGAGCATTACCTCTATGGACAGGTTACTACTATACTACATGGGGTGGTACAAGCTTATCATCACCTGTAGCTGCTGGTGTTACTGCATTAGCTATTCAAATGTATCGTGAGGTACTTGGTGACGACTATACGGCTTACGATATTAGAGACATACTGATGAGTAGTGCTGACGACATAGGTTACGACCCATTAGCTATGGGCGCTGGCATGGTAAATGCTACTAAAGCTGTAGAAGCTGTTGGAGCACTATTTGACCCAGCGCTTTACAATAAGTCCTTAGTAGTCAAGCCTGCTTTCGCTGAGTTCGGTGTAGTTAAAGCTGGAGAAACATACACTAAGACATTAGAGGTCTTAGGAAACACTACAGGTCTTACTGTTGAAGATTACATGTTTGAACTGGCTAAAGTGGAAACTCGCGAGTTAACAGTTAATGCTACAGAAATTGGCAAAGATGGTGTAAGCCACTATAGCAGACCAGATATAACAATAGAGTTACCTGAAGAAGCATTAAACTACGACATGATAGTTGTTAAAATGATTATACCGTTAGAACAATTTGACGTTAATGGAGACTACTATGCTGATATAGCACCTGTTCTTTCAGTACATGAGTGGGTTGACATAAACGGTAATGGAGTATGGTTCAACGATACCAACGGAAACGGTATTTACGATTATCCAGAAGATTGGGAGGACGATGAAATAAATGTTCTAATGTACGACTATGCTGAAAGCAACATGCAGGAAATAACCATAGGCTATCCTGACATGAAAGTAGATAAGGTAGATAACGCGCCTAGGAGAATAGTTATAGGTTTATCAGACCTTTGGGCATCAGACTATGAAGGTGTAGTATTATACAATGTAACAATAGAAATACAGTACTATAGGAAAGTAGATAGTCCGCACGTAACCGCTACTGTTAGCAACAATAATGTTGAAGTAACTCTTAGCCTACCTAAGGATGTTAAGCCAGGACTATACTATGCTATGTTAAAGGTTAGAAACGCTTACGGTGGAGAAGCTACAGTACCTGTATTGTACAATGTTAAAGTTCCCTTAACATTTAGAGGAGGAATGTTTGGTAGAAAATACTTAGCTCCTAAGGTAGAAACATTATACGATAATGAGGCTTTAGGAGCAGATATTGACTGGTCTTGGAGGCCAGATACTGGCGACTGGAGATTCTTCTTCTTCGAAGTTTCAGAGGACCTGATAGAGAAGGAACCAACATTATTCACTATTGTAGACTGGCTTAATGACAAATCAGATATTAACGTACATGTACTAGCACCATACGTTGACGAGTTTAGCCAGTACTACCCAGAAGTTATGGGACCATACACGTTAGAAGTTATTGCTGAAAGCGACTGGGGCTACATAGAAGAAGGCAGGTTTATGTGGAAGACGAACACTAACTCATCAGCAGAGGTAATAGTGTTTGAACCGACAATGCCTGGACTATACGAGGTAATACTGCATAACGTACTATTCGATGGCTCAATAACTGCGGAACCGTTCAAAGGAGCGGTACACTACATATACTCGAAACCAAGAGCAGTAGAGTTAGGTCTCAAAGCAGGAGCTAAAGCTAGAAGACGTGTAAGAGTAATTAGCACAATGACGGACAAGTATAGTGCTGAAGTCTACGGAATAACAGTAAACAGTAGCACACTAAGAATCGAAGACCTATTGCAAGATGAATTCAGATTAGTGGCTACAGTAGTTGTAGAAGAAAACGCAGAATACTTAGACCTAGTATTCACAAATGCTTCCATACCAGAAGCAGATATTGATATGTACGTATACTACGATGCTGATGGCAATGGTATATACTCGCCAGGTGACATACTAAAAGGAACATCACTAACACCAACAGCCGAAGAAGAAGTAGTTATAACGAAACCTGAACCAGGAAAGTACTTCGTATTCGCACATGGATATACCTGCCCAGAGCCAGTAGACTTCGACTTCAAATACGAAATAAGATATGCAAACCCTGGAGCACCATGGCTAAAATTATACCCAGAATCGACTAGAAGACCAACTAGAAGATACGATATATGGTTGAAATTCACAATACCTGAAACAGCTAACATAGGAGACATATTCCGTGCCGAAGTAAGAGTATTCTCAGAAAACTATGGCCTACTATACAAGATACCAGTAGTAGTTGAAGTAACAGAAGAACCTAAAGCTAGAATAGTTGAAGTCGAAGCACCTGAAAGCCTAATACTAGGAGAAATACTGCCTTTAACCATCAAACTTAAGAACGTTGGTGTTAGAGGAAGAGTAACTATTAGGATAATAAGAGATGATACTGAAGAAATATACTCAAGAACAATATACATAGGAGCAGGTTACGAGAGAACATTAAGACTAAGAATAAGAAATCCAGTACTAACACCAGGACTACATAAATTCACAATAACAACAGGTTACGATTCTAAGGAGATAGAAGTATACTTTGACTATCCATTCGGGCTAGACCAGCTACTATATAAGGGCAAAATTAGATTTAAGAATATAACAACAGGAGAAACAATAATAAGTTATGAAGCACGGCTAGAATACTTACCGGATGAAGCAAAAGTAAGGTTCTACATACCATTAGAAGCAGATGGGGAAGAATACGTAGTGATAGAGTTTGATGTAACATGGATTTACTATCGCAAGGGAAGATTGTTAATGAAGGCATACAGTGAAGACTATGGTCTCCTAAGAGTACTGTTATACAGGAACGGTGCAAAAGCATATGCTAGATCAAGGTACATAGTGTTCTATGGAACACTCGTTCCACCAGAGATCGTAGAGTAAGGTTTTCCTTTAAGTTCAAAACATTTTTTAATTCTTGAAATCTATTTCTTCACAAACATCTAGTCACTGAGGTATAAGCTTTTGGGTAACGAAACCAAGGAAAATGTTGTTTACATCGTAGATAGACTTTTGAAGAACATGGAACCAGTTTTCGAGGAAATATTGAATAAGGCAATTAGTGGTAAAGATATTTCAGTAAGAGAAGCTGTAAGGCTTTTCGAAGCTAAAAACATGGAAATACCGTTGCTCACCTTAGTGGCCGATTATTTAAGGTGGAAAACAGTAGGTGATATAGTAACATTCGTTGTTAACAGGAACATTAATTTCACAAATGAATGCATGGTAAACTGCAACTTCTGCGCTTACTCTAAACCTGTAGGGCACCCTGAAGCATATACTCTAACAATAGATGAAATTGTGAAAAAAGCTCTTGAAGCGTGGAAGCATGGTGCAACCGAGGTATGTATTCAGGGTGCAATAAACCCTAAAATAAGCCCCGAATTCTACCTTGACATTTTAAGGAGTATTAAGAAGGTCTTACCTGAGATACACATACATGCTTTCTCACCTCAAGAAGTATACTATTTTGCAACTAAAATGGATGTATCTTACAGGGAAGCTCTTAAAATGCTTAAGGAGGCAGGCTTAGACAGCATGCCCGGAACAGCTGCTGAAATACTTGACGATGAAGTTAGAAAAATAATTTGCCCTAGAAAAATAAATGTTAAAACATGGATTGAAATAATTAAAACAGCTCATAGCCTAGGCA
>QMRV01000100.1 GCA_003649445.1 Thermoprotei archaeon
GAAAGATACCTAAGCTAGTCGATAAGCTTATTGAGCTTAACCTAGTAGTTGAAATGTTTTCTAGAAAGGACTTCCTATGGATAGATATGCCTCCTCCAGATAAAGACCTAGAACTAGGTATTGGAGAATACTATGCATGGCAAACACCACTACATAGAGAAGCAGTAAAAGCAGCACTAAAGAGAGTAAGAGAAAAACTTTAAAACATACAACTAATGTCCATAGAGATCAAGTCTATACTTACTGAAATGCGTAATTTGATTAAAAAAGCTGATTCAATTATACCTAAATCAACCATAGAGCTCACCGCATTACATTGGAAACTCCATGCCTCCTTACAAAAACATCCTAGATGTGTTGATGATAATTACTGAGCTAAGACTAAGAAAGCCAAGCTCCTACAACAATCTAGGAGTAGGAGGTGTATTGTACGAGGAAGAACTTGTAGGAGAAAACATAAAATACTTAAACCCAATACACTTGCACATGCTTATCTTAAGCTGAGGAGAGAAGTATTGGGAAGGTGTATAGAGTCTTTGGAACTTGGTAAAGCACTTAAACCATTACTTACTGGTGACTATAAGGCATAAGGTCTTGATTTACTATTACCTTAATTGGTGTAGAGCCTTTCTTTCGTGGGGTTGCTTGTGAAGAGGATTAAGCTATCATTTGCTCCTAGTCTAGAGCTTGAATTTATTGATAGGGATAGAGCTATTAAACAAGTTTATGAGCTTGGTGAAAAGGGTACTAGATTCCCCATAGTCGTCTTTGGCCCCGAAGGCTGTGGTAAAACTTCTTGGCTTCTACAAGCTACTGAGGTTCTTAAAGATCTTGACTACGATATCATATACTTCAACCCCATGAGAAAGCAGTTTGAAGCTGAAGTTGGAGTTGAAGATGTTAAGAGGAGAGCACTAGAAGTAGTAAAGCAGGCTTTATCCAATCATGCCTTAGCTAGGCTTGTATGGATAGCTATTGAATTATCTAGAGAGGCTGTTAGGCTTGGTAGGAAGAGACTCGCCATAGTTATAGATGATACATTCCACTACATCGGAGTTAAGGAGGCTTCTTCCATAGTTAAAAGCTTACTAGAGTTAATTGAGTATCCACCTGCTAGCTATGACTCCATAATAGCTATAGTAGCTACTAGTGAAGGATTAAGTAGGAGGGAGATAGGGAGACATAGCTGGGCTCTACTAAGACCTATGTGGAACATGTCTAGAGAAGGCTTTGAACAACTCTACGAGAGAATCCCAAAACCAAAACCACCATTTGAGGATGTCTGGAGAAATACTGGTGGTAATCCACGAACTCTCTCACTACTATATCAAGCTAATTGGAATGTTAAGAGAGTTATTACCGAATATACAGCTGGTAGAGAAATTACTCCTAGATTCATAGTTAAGTGGAGAGAATGGTTAGAAAAAGCAATTGAAAACCCCGATATTCTTTGGACCCCAAATACACCTGAGGAATTAGTTAATGAGCTTATCTCTAGAAACCTCATAGTATATAACATGTACAATAGAGACCCCTGGTTCTGGATAGATGAACCACCACCAGAAAAAGACCCTGAAATCGGTATCGGAAGATACGTAGCATGGCAAACACCACTACATAGAGAAGCAGTTAAAAAAGCACTAAACACCATCAAACAATCAACATAAAATTAGAAGAAAATTAAACTAACCCCTACCAGAAACCCATAAACCCTATGAACAATTTTAAGAGATAAACCAGACCTCAACCTACCAAACAATAATACAAAACTAAACATAAGAATCATCGATAACAGTAAATAAAGTACATGAATATAACTTCAAGACACATAAAAATAGAAGACCATGAACATACCAGTACCATTAGAAAACAAAATAAACGCTACCAGCAAAGCAAATAAAGCAGAACAAGTCATAAACACGGACGAAATCATAGAATTAATAAAAATTCAAGTAAAGAAAACATAACTAAAGTATACAAGTACATAATATGCTTAATAAGCACTATACCTATATAGTGGTGAGCAAGAAGTGACTAAAGTATCATTACCTAAATTTATTATTGAAGAGCTTAAGGAGAAGGCTAGTAGAGCTGGAGTAACAATTGAAGAATACCTACTCGACATACTAGTAAGAGACATAGACCCCATTGAAGGTGCAAGCAAGTACCTTAAGGGTGCAGAAGAACTCCTAGAACAAGCAAGACAAGAGCTCAAGAAAAACGATCTAAGACAAGCAAGTGAGAAGATATGGGGTGCATGTGCATTAGCAATAAAAGCACACGCCCTCGCTAAGAAAGGAGTAAAACTTGAATCCCATAGAGATTTATGGATATATAAGAATGAAGTAGCCAAGGAACTTGGAGAATGGGTAAGAATGGTATTTAGACAAGCAGATTCTATGCATAAAAACTTCTACGAAAACCTAGCAACAAGAGAAGACATTGAAGACGTATTAAAAGAAGTAGAAAAACTAGTAACAACAATATCTAAAACAATAAAACGATATTGAATACATGAAACCTACAACTACTACTATAGAGTATTAGAGTTAGTAGGATATGAATGGTAAGAGTATGCTATCACTTAAAGAATTAGTTAATCGTCTTCAACAGGCCTCTAAGGATCTAAAGAAAGCCCTTGGTGACAGATTTGTAGGGTTAATGCTCTTCGGAAGCTATGCTAGAGGCGAAGCCTCTAAGGAAAGTGATGTTGATGTACTTGTCGTCTTACATGGGTTAAAAGGCTTCAAAGCTAGAAGTGAAATATATAGCATTCTAGCAGAACAAGTCAAAAAACCCATAACACTCATAGATGTCGAATTAGAAGAAGTCTCTAAGAAAGATTTAGAGGTAACCCCCCTACTTATTAACATCCTCTATGATGGCCTAATAATCTATGATGAACTAGGTATCTTAAGAAAACTTAAGGACAACGTCTTCAAGCTCGTTAAGAAAGCACAGTTAGTAAGATATAGAACACCTAATGGGAAGTACGGGTGGAAAAGAGCTAATGAAAAGCCATTAGAGGTTGTAGAGACTTGAAGCTCAATCCACAAAGTGAAGTCCAGTACAGAGTAAAGCTTGCAACAAGATATTTTAAAGAAGCTGAAGAAGCCATTAAACGTAAGGACTATAGAAGCACAGTAGCATCATCCCAGTTATGCGCGGAAAACGCAGCTAAAGCAGTAATAGCGCTGTAAAGAATTCCCAGCTGGAGCCACGACCCATCACATGAACTACTCGAAATAATCCAACACTTAAAACCCGAGTTAAGTGAATTAGCTAAAGAACTAACTGAAATAGCTAGAAGATTAGCACCAGAACATGGAAGAGCAACATATGGTGAACCAACTAGAGGTCTAACACCATGGGATATATATGGAGAGGAAGACGCATTAGAAGCCCTAACGATGGCGAGAAGAGCATGGAAATTAATGAAGATAATACTAAAAGAGTTAAAAGTCATGAATAATGTCTAAACCATACATATTCACGAATTTAACATTAATGGTCATAGATACCAACTATGAGCTCTATAGGGAGTAGCTTTGTAGGCAGGGTAAAGCACTCTATGAAAACGCTCGTATAGTATTGAGGATAAGGGTAGTATTCTCAAATCATGCTAGAGAAATGATCGCTAAGAGAAACCTAAGTGAGAACGATATTATCAAATCGCTTATTGAACCTAACGAAATTCTTCTAGATATTCGTACAAACCACTTAGTTGCGATAAGGAAGTTGGACATGTCAGCCTTTAGTAGTGATCTATGACGTTATAAACAATACCTATGAAGTCGTGACAGCATTTAGAACATCTAAATTATCGAAACTTATAAAGAGTAGGACAGAGAGGGGCTATTGGGTGAAGTTAAGATGAAGGTACGGTATGATAGGGAGCATGATATACTCTATATAGATCTAAGTCCGAGAAGGAAAGCTCGTGATACACAACCGCTAAACGATGATATATTCATAGATTTGGATGAAGACAATAATATAGTGGGTATAGAGATATGGAGAGCGACAGAGAACATTATAGAGCCAATAGCTACAGAAATAGCGGAGAAGGTAAAGAAAGTACTAGTCAAAATGATTAATAACGATGACTAATTATGAATTAATGCCATCCACACCCTTACTAGAATGCCGATTTGATAAGCGGTGTTAAGTAAAACAAAGATGGTCCTTAGAGAAACATCAAAAACAATATAAACTATTCTGTCATGAAGAGTGTACTAGGGTCTTTTACCGAAAGTAATGTAGTGGACTTATTATGAGAATTTTAACTAAAGATCACGTAGTTCAAAAGCTTCGTGAAGTACTATCTAAGAGGAAGGAGATTAAGCTAGCTTACCTCATAGGCTCTATTACGGAGAGAGGATTTAGTTATCATGATGTAGATGTAGCAATTCTACTTGACTGTAATCCTAGTGATAAGCTTAAGCTTTTAGGGGAAATACATAACGATATTTGTAAAGCTCTCTCCATAAGTGATGACCATGTAGACGTAGTCCCCATTGACGAAGTAGATTGGCACTTCAAATACAAAATAGTTAAAGGTATTAAACTAGTAGATAGGGATAATGCTAGCTTACAACTCATTAGAGAACTTAA
Source organism: Thermoprotei archaeon (assembly GCA_003649445.1). Next base: position 4,615 of record QMRV01000100.1, read on the forward strand.
CATCACCTATCCAGAGCTACGACTACTACTCGACCTTAACCTTAGAGAGTGGATTAGAATGGATGATCCGAGAAGTATAGATTGGAATATAGTTAAGAAACGCATAGACTACGCTTTCAAAGCCACTGAAACTCTTAGCGAAATTTTAGCTAAACCTCTAGAAGAAATAACCTCATCAACAATACTCAAACTAGCATTTGAACGTTTAGTACACATAATAGTTGAGTCAATCCTAGACATCGCTCGACACATAGTCTCGGTAAAAGGTTGGGGACCAGCTGAAACATATCGAGACTACATTGAAATTCTCCACAAACAAGGAATCATACCATCCGAGCTAGCTGAAGAACTCTACAAATTCATTGCTTGGAGAAACATACTAGTACATAGATACATTGAAGTAGACTATTCAAAACTATATGAAGACTCGAAGAAGCTAGCTAGCATTGTAAGAGAGTTTGAAAAGCAGATAATCAAGCTTAGTAAGAAAAAATAAGCGCTGCTAACCATAATCGCAGTCGCACATGATTTCTCCCAAGGAGCTTCCAACACTTCTCAGGAGGAGATAATGGAAGATGGCTGATAATCAAATAATAGAGTATGATCTAGAAGCAGACATACTAGTGGTAAACATCAAAGCAGATCCCAAGGTGAGAGGATAAACTACTAGATAACGACATAATGCTCAGTCTTGACGGAAAAAGGAGAATCGGCGTAAATACAGGTAGTGGATGCGTTAAAAAGAGGAGTACTCAAGATAGTGGTGACACTATTGACAAAGGGCCAAAATAAAAACAGTAATAGGAGGAAAAAGGTAGAAGAACTCAGAACCACTAATCCTTGTAGCGGTATATCATGAAGAGTAAGTACTTGAATAGGCCTTGGAGTATTTAAGGTTAGTGGAGCGTGTAGATCTATTTTCGAAATAAGCATTAATGGTGTTAAAGGGTTAGGCTATGGAACTATCTAAAAAGCGTGAAGCTGTAGCGCTATTCACGAAGGAGGTACTCAGTAAAACAAGACATATTTATGCAATATATCTCTTCGGAAGTCTCCCTAAAGGTATAGCTGTACCTGAGAGTGATGTTGATGTACTAATAGTTTACTCAGTCGAGGATGAGAATTTACATGACATCCTAGCAAATGCCTCTAGCAAGGTATATAGGGAGTTAGGTGAGGTAGTCGAGTACGTAACTATGAGTGTTGAGGAATACCTATCTCTTCTCGAGATAAGCCCATTCCTCTACGAAGTCAGAAAGTGGGGTAAGGCACTGTACATGAATGGAGGTGAAGCCATAGAACGTGCAAAACAATTAGCCAAACTAGCAAATGAGTACGCCGAAGCAGCTGAGAAATGTATATCCCACGGAATGCTGAGACTAGCCCTCGACGCAATATATAACGCCATTGAATTAGTACTAAAAGCCCTCATAATAGCAGCTGAAAAACCACTACCAAGAACTCATGGAGGCTACATCCACATATTCAATGAGATATATAAAGAAAGAATTAGGAAAAATATGTTAAGAGACTTAATGAAAGCTTTAGAGTTAAGGAATAAGGCAAGGTACGAACCAAGCTATACCCCTACATTAAGCGATATAGAACTATGCAGGAAACTATATATCGAAGTTAAAAACCTTCTAGAAGATAAGATCCTAAGACATAAGGGAGGGCATTAGAAGAGAATAGAAGTTGATAGAGCTTCCAGTCCTAACATTAGCCACAATACATTTTGGAATTCCATTAGCTTACTATTTCTGCATGAAGAGTAGATACTTAAATAAACCATGGAACATTAAGATTAATGAGAATTATAAGCCCAAAGTCACAATCATAGTACCCACATACAATGAAGCTAAATTAATCAAGCAGAAACTAGACAATATCTATGAGCAGGAATATCCAAGGGATAAATTAGAAGTCATAGTTATTGATTCAGCAAGTACTGATGGAACTCCTGATATTGTTAAGAAGTGGATTGAAAAACATTTAGACATAAATTTAAGACTAATTGTAGAAAATGAGAGAAAAGGTAAAGCACATGTACTA
>QMRV01000101.1 GCA_003649445.1 Thermoprotei archaeon
GCCTGGTCAAAAAGCTATAATTGGGTGGAATGGTAGTGTTGAAGTACTTATACTATCTAATGATTTACTAGGTGAAATTGAAAGTTACAGTGGTTTTAAGGGTAAAATTCAAGTTTTGGAGATACTGCCCCTACCCTCGTTACCTAAAATAGAGAAAGGTTCTGAAGAATCATTTAGAACTCTAATTAGCTACATTAACTTTAGGATTTCAAGGAAAGGTTTAGTTAGACCTTTTCTTGCATATGCGGAAGCTAAGAGGGTTACTGTCGAGTTCCAGGTAACAATAGGCCCTCATTTTATTACTGTCGTTAAAGCGGAAAATGGTAAAGAACTTGAGAAGTGGATTATGGACTATGCTGAAAAACACTGTTTAGAAAAACCGAAAGTAACTGTTGACATTTTAGAAGACTACATTAATAGAGGGTATAAGTATTTTGCAGTAGACATAGTTACTATTGAAAATATACGCGAGATAAGAACTGTTGAACCCCTCGTTTATATTTTTAAGTCGGATAAAATATTCTATCCACTCAAAATATCGGGCTTAACTGAAAGCTATACGGAAATAAAGCTGTTCATAGTTTCCAAGGATAGAGTAAGAAGTGAGCCAATTACTAGAGCTAAGTTCGAATTTACTGTAGAAGACATTATCGGCCTAGATAAGCTTAGAGAAGTGGATCCTAGATTAGCCAGCTTATTTAAAGAAGTAGAGCTATGGGTTACAGTTCTAGAATACAGCGGGTCAACAGTAGACTTAACTTCAGACATAGAAACTACAACAACAAAAATAGTTTTAAGAGGAGTAGATTCGGTTATGGCATTTATTACGCCATTAGCGCTAATAGTAATAGCTTTAAGCTTATTGTTCCATTATTACCTAGCCAAAACACCTCATGTAGAGTATTGTAAACCAGGATATGTTATTACAGCAGCATCTCTACTGCTAATACTTGGAGTATTACTTATAATACCTTACTCGGTATTAGCTCTGAAAATCATTGAACCTCCAATATTACCCTACATTAAACCTGGCCCAGGAAAGGTATTTGCATCTCTCATTATAGGAGCATATATGAGCTTAGGTATTCTGTCTCTTGTATCAGTAATTCTAATTGCGAAAAAGAGACTACTAGGACTTAAATTGGGTTTAGCATCAACAATAATTGTCCTATTAATATCAATAACATATACCTCAATAGTAGTACTTCTAGGATACTTCGGAATATACTACACAGTGATGGGGGCAATAATAGGTTTAGGAGCACTTTCATCAATAATAGCACTACTCTCACTAATATTCATAGGGCTAAGCTGGAACCATATCAAGAGAAAGTGATAGAACTAAGGTGTTACAAAATATATTTTATCAGACATCTCATAATAGTATCCTCCAACAAAATTAAACTGATAATCATTAAAGTCTTTTCCGTAAACACGACGTCCTTCAAGCGGATCTTCTCTTGTGACGTTTAAGTAGAATTCATGACTGTAGCCTCCTTTAGCCATAAATACTGCAATCCTATACGTTCCGTTAGCAAATACTGTTACCCTAACAACGTGATCTTTCCAGTCATCAACACTTCCTGGAGGTTTAAACGGATTGAAAAGATCTTCCCAAAATACTAGAAAATCTATTTCAATATCGCCTGATAGCTTTTGCAAGTAGAATCTAAATGTTCCATGAGGGTCATGCCATGTAAATACCCAGTCTTCTTGCCCGTATTTAGGGTTAATAACTATGATTATCGGGGAATCTACAGGTCTTTGACTCCATGGAACCCAAGTATTTGTAATAGTATATTCATTGGTGTTCTCAAGTATTGGAGCAATACCTTCATATGGTTCATTAGGATAATTTGCTGAACCTTCATATAGTCTATAATTTCCAGTATTATAGTTGAAAACAACCCAATGATTCTGTGTTGGATCAGTACTACTTCTATATGCTTTTAAGGCTATTAATGTAGGTTTATACGGTAATTTCACGATCTCAGATAATGTAGTATATGATGATGAAACACCTGTTTTTGTAGAAAGTACTATTTTAACTCCCCTTACCTCCTCAGCATTTATTTGGGCAACTTTAATAGCGGGTATGGTTATGTAACCTAGTTCCCTAGGACTTAGTTTTAAATAGTAGCTTCCAGTGAATAGGAGCCTACTTCCCGTAGAATCATAAATATATACCTTATCAACTATTACAGTTGTTTCACCAATGTTCCTTACATAGATTCTTAAACCACCTGAGGGAAGTTTCTCTACACCTTCGCCTTTAAGCAAAGCCCTTACGCTACTATCTACTTCCTGCTTTGTTAATGAAGTAGAAGCGCCGCTAATCCACATGTAGAACACAACACTAGTTCCAATAGTTACCATTATTATTAGCAGTAGGGCAATAACTGGTGTAACACCTTTACGTAACATGGCTTATCTCTCAATATTGCATGTTCTTACCTTTTCACTGATATAATTAGTTTATAGGAATTTTTAAGATTACCTTCATTTATAGTTTCTCAGACTAGAAAGCAATCAATCCCGAATAAACCATAGCATTACTGCCTAGGTGTAGCTAAAGGAGACTATGAGCCATGGAATAATGTTTTCTGTAAGCCATTCCCTAGGATAAGCTATTTCGATAAGTATTCTATCTATGGTTGGCGGTAATGTTCCAACAGGTGTAGTTATAAAGACCGTTGAGTACTCTCCATAAACAGCTAATGCTCTTTCAGGTCCTGCTTTAAGCCTTTCCACAGTTTCATTACCATAGACTTCTACTGTTTTATTTAAATTGCTGTAAAGGACAAACTTTTCCATGTGATCTAAGTCCAGAACCTCAATGGTACTTCTATTACCTTTTAAAAGTATAGACAGGCCATGAACCGGAGGTTTTTCAGGGGGTTTTCTTACTGTTTTATTTATCATGTTAGCTACTTGAATATTGTACCAGTTTCTCTCACATAATTCACCGGTTTTGGGGTCTACGAGAAGTCTTGATGAGTAAAGTGTGATACTAAACATACCTACGTTAGATGATATGTTTAAAGCTAAATACTCATTACCTTTTAAAGGAGGGGCTATTTTAAATACTAACTTTAAATAGTAGCTGCCACCTTTTACCGATGATTTGGCGTAATATGTGTTGTTTGCTAGGGCTTTAATTTCAGCGGCATATACTTCTTCACCAATGAGCCTAATACTCTTGTATTTTCCTTTAGGTGAAGTTGTAATGAACGTTGTTTTCTCGGTTGTTTTTCTCGGAAACAGTGTGGTTAATGAAAACATCCCTGTAACTATTACCGCTAACACTACTATAATAATTATTACTTGTATACTTGTTTTGTTCATACTTGTTTTAGCCTCATGTATGTGTATGGTTTTTAGATTATATCCTATACTTTAGTAGTTTTTAAGCTTAATAATTCCTCTCACAATACGTCTAATCACGGATGGAATACGTGAACCCAAGAACCTATGGTCTCTCTTAATTTCTAAACCTATAGCTTCGGTTCTTGGAGGTTTACCGAAATGCCTTATAAAGGAACCTCCTTTAAATGGTCTATCTACCTTAACAGTAAATCCCACTTCAGATATTAGATGCACTATATATTCAACTGTTTCCTTCGAAGCAGTAGTGTACTTTGCACATGAAATGCAGAAATCCGGCCATTTACTAACACTTTTCATACCATGAATGTCAATTATAAATCTAACATGCTCTCCTTTAACAAGTTCTTCAACTCTACGCCAGAAAGGAGTTATTGAAGCATATTCCTTGTTTAAATTATAATCCGGTATAGGTAATCCATTTAGGTAATCAACCTTACTCACAGTGGGAAGAATAACCCAACATTTCTCAGCTACACCAACCTTAAACGCAATTTCACCAGTTAAAAAATCAACAGCTGAAGTATATGGTGCCACGTCTTGGAATTCATCATACAAGTTAAGCTCTTTAAGCCTTAAAACAACATCCTTAAACCTATCAGTACCATAACCGTGAGTAGCAGTTATGAGAACAGGGTATTGACCTTTAACCTCAATAAATCCTTCAATTACCTCGCAATTCAATATTATGCATCCTCGGCAGGGTTCTTAGGAACTAATTTAGTGCTAAAAACTATTGTAGTTATTAAATTTAACCTAAGATTAATCCTTTTTCAAAGCAATACCGACAACGTTTTTTATATCGCTTTACAGAGAGGGCGTTAAGCATAACATATTGGTGAATTACTTGTTGAGAAGCTAGTATTTTGCATTTGTCGGAGGAATAATTAACTTAGTTCTCGGAGCAATAATGGTAATTAGCGCTTTAACTAGCCCTCCTGGAGGAGGTTTAGGGGCAGTAATTGGCATAGCTATACTGTTAATGTTTGGAATAGTATTGCTTATACTGGGATCTATATCGTTAATCATAGCTCTCCTGCTTAAAAAGGAGGGAACAAGGAAAAACAGGAACAATAGTATCCCTAATCGTAGGAATTACAGTATTATTTACCCAAATAGGAATATTAGGGGCATATTTTTGATAGTTGCTAGCATCATATATTTCTGGAAGAAAACCTAAAAATGAATTTGAGGAGAATAAAGCTTTAACGTGGTAAAAGTATGAAGAAAATTAAATGCCCATACTGCGGTTTTGAAGGAGAACCTAAAGAATTCTACCTACTATACGAAGCTGTGGTCAACGTGACATTAACCTCGGCAAGTAAAGAAAACAGAGAAAGGCCACCATTAATAATATGTCCAAAATGTGGAAAAGCGTTTCCGTCAGCAGACTTTTACGAGAAAATAAGAAAGAAGTTAAAGAGAAAATAAGGAACCATACTTCCTATAGTATAAGCTTGCTTTAAAATAGATTTTCTTCTAAAAAAGCACGGATTTTATCTTCTAAATCCCTATATTCCCATATAGAGCGCCTCTTAGTATTCCATGTTTTTTTAACGTATCTTTCCTTGAAAAGCAGATTTGCTAGCCTTAACTCTAAACTAGAAGGCTTATCTAGATAGGCTTCTGCCTTAAGTAATTCCTCATAACCTGAAATTATGTTTTCAATAATCTCTTTCATAGATGTTTTTCTTCTTAGAAGATTGCTTATGTTCTCTACCCTATATTTTACAGGGCTAACTTTCTTAACGTATTTTCCTTTTGGCGGTATTTTCAGTACTGCTTTTAACTTTTCTAAATTCGTGTTTACAAGTAGTGATCCGTGGAGAAAGGCTATGTTCCAAAATAGGGTTGCTGCTGTTCCTGAAACTTTCCTACCGTTAACTACTATGTCGTTTATATTTTCCACATAAGGGTTTAAACCAAGTTTTCTTAAGGCCAGAAGTATTCCGTTCAATAGTTCAGAATACATGTAATCTACCGGTTTCTCTATTTTCTCTCTAGGCTTAATTGCTATTGTGTAGTTTATGTTTCCGAGATCGTGATATACTGCTCCGCCTCCAGTAAACCTCCTAATTATTGGTGTTCCCCACTTATTAGCTAGTTCAACGTTAACTTCGTCCTCGACATTTCTCATATATCCGATAACTATTGCTTCTCTATTCCTCCATATTCTTAAGCAAGGTTCTTCAATTACACCTACTGAAACAATTCTTGCTAATGCTTCTTCGAAAGCCATATTAAACCATGGATTTTCAGGTGTTTCAAATAGTAAGACTCTAAGCTTCTTCACCACCATTACCTTTCTCCTTATGGAAATAGGTAGCTACTATCAATTATATTTTAATGTATATTTTAGCAGAGAATAAGCTAATATTTAGTGAAAGAAGGGCAATAGTTATGTTTAAAATTAAGCTGTCTAGACATGCTAAAGATAGAATGAAGGAGCGTAACATAAAGGAAGAAGATGTTTACGAAGCTCTACATAACCCTGTACAGTTAGTTTATGATTCTTGGAACGATGTTTACATAGCTGTTTCTACGAAGAACATAGCCGTACCCTACTCTTTAAAGGGAAATGTATTGGAAGTATTAACAGTTCTCAGTAAGAAAGAATATGAAGCATTAATGTCAAAGTTTGGAAGGAAAAGATATAAGGTACTAACTTAAAGTAGAGAAGGTCTTTGCGGAGATGGAACTTTTTGAAAATACTAAGAAGGTTTTAAGGGAGGCTGTTTGAAGAGGATTTCAAATACTGCATTTCATGAGTAAAGTTATTTTCAGCTTTAATTGTAACCACATAGGAGACGCCGATTTGAACTATTAAGATCCATTTACATGCTACGTAATGCTGCTTACCAATACCTAATATTACTTCTACTACCGACACTGTCCATAATATTAGCTTTAGTACCATACGGTTTTTCAGGAGCATCAGCAACTATGATTGCTTCTATTCTTAAGTCCATTAAAATATGTAAAGGACGAACCCTACAAATACTTATGTGTATTTGAGGAGAAAAGGCGCAAAGGTAATTTTCTCTAAGTATTAACCTTTACTCTTTTCCCCATTAATGTCTTAACGGTTAAGTCTATGACCCTTAAAAGCTCGCCAATATTGGTATTGGATTCTACAGACATGGAGTTCGGATATAGTTCAAAAGCGAAAATAGCATTATCCTCTGTTTCAAAACCAAGGTATATTAGAGAGTAATGTTTACCGCCATAAATCATAAAGCCTTTA
>QMRV01000102.1 GCA_003649445.1 Thermoprotei archaeon
TAAAAAGTATCTTGACTGCTTTAAGTCAGAGCCACTTGTAGTAGTCAGAGGCTATGAGTTAATTAAATGGACTCCACTAAGTCCACTAACAAGATATGATCCAGAAACAAGAAGCCTCGTACCTGTATTCGACTTCGAGAATATAGTAGATTCATATAGATATACCGTTAAAAGATGGAACAGCTACAGAGCTCCAGATATTTATGATTTAGTACTTCTACAGGGACGTATTAGAAATCCCTTTGCTAGACCACTAGCAATATATAAAGAAGCTAAAAAACTATTCGATCCAAGCTTACCTGACATCTCTGAGCAAGTTCTCAGCTACCACTTCAATAAGCACGTCAAAGCTATGTGGAAAGGAAACACTGCACTAGTCTACGCGGATACAGGAATACTACCAATTAAAATCTACTATTTTGAAGGCAAAGATGCTCCGCTCTTCGCTAGAATCCTGTGTCAGCTCCCAGGAGCATTTTCAGCCGTAATAGATGTCAATAAAGCCGTTTTAGCAGCACAATACCCGTGCATCTACGAAGCCTATATTATGCAGGAGGCAGAATGCTTTAAAGTGAAAATGCCTTATCCACCATTTATTCAGTCAGGTGTAAGTATAGTAAAAGTGTTTCCACTATTATGGAAGTATGTTGAAAATAAGAAATGGGTATTCAGAGAAGAACTAGCTATACCGGTAAGAAATACTGCTAGACTAAAACTTAATAACTCTGCCTAAAGCTTCAATTCTACTAAAAGGATTCGTAAACAAACCGGTATTATAATAGCGTACATTAGCTAAGTTTATCATTCTAGTATATTATAGAACTTTCTGTAGGAATCTTTCGGTGAAAATTACTATTTTGCTGGAAGTTCTCTCCATAGCTCTCGTTCACTCAGCGTTATTCTTAGTCTTCTAAGCTCGATTCGCACACTATCTGCAAACTCAACATTCATGATACTTCTACTCTTCTACATTAACAATAGCAATAAATATTTTGACTACCTGTAACTTAAATTACTTCGGCTAAGTTTCTTAAGTACATGAGCTGGCCTTGAGCTACCTATATGACTACTCTGATGTATTTTCTTTTTCTCCGGGCTATGAGAAAAGCTACTACTCTAACTACATTCTTTTCTATTCCATAAGACACAATAGCAGGATCACCTATGTTCTTCAGCAAATATTTTACGTAAATCCATCTCGGAAATTTAAGCTCAACTATACCGCCTATAACTCTAGACACTTCTTCAAGTAGCCTATCAGCTACACCTATCTCTACTCTCTTGCCACGTCTAAGCCCTACTAGCTCTCTAAAAACCTCCAAGACTTCCCGGCCACATAATTTCTCGGCAGCAGCATATACTTCTTCATTAGATACAGGAATATTGTTTAGTTCTCTTGCGCTCCTATATCTTAGTGCATGTCTCAGAGAATGATATAAGTGGTGAACAACTCTTCTCCCATTTCTCTGGAAATAGTAATCTGCAGCTATACCATACGCTACTACAGAAGACCTCCTAAAAACTTCCAGTGTATAACTCGTTATTCTAGGGCTTAATGAATTAAGCCAATCTAATACTTTTTCACTCGAATAGTAGAGTACTATAGAGTCTTTTTTAATCCAGTGAACAAGAGGACTCCCAGCAACAGCAGCTTCCTCTACTTCACCCTTCTCGAAAACTACCATAGACACTTTAAAGCCGTCTACGCTCTCCTCTATACTTCTCCCACTTTCATCAATTTTATCATTCATTACTAGTAGAACATCTATGTCGCTCAGCCCCCACACAAAGTCTCTAGGCCGTGTAGCAGACCCAAACACTATAATAGCTAAAACTCTCTCCCCGTAGCTCTTCAGTACACAATGTACTATTTTATCAAATAATGCTTTTAGATCCACGATATTTTCGAGAAAACTAAGGAATAAAGCTATCTTCGCGAAAACTGGTCTACTTTATGCGCGAACTCCATAGCACTTAAGAGATAGGCTTAAGTCATCGCCAAGACTCATTTACTTAAATAAATTTTAAGTTCTCTAGGAGTAATAACAGTGTCTTCTATATCGTATTCTTTTTTCTTAAGAAATTCTATAAATTCCTCATCAATTGTCAAAAACTTTAAATTCAATACTTTAGCCGTAGTATAGTATAGTGCATCTATATAGTCTTTATGTCCCCGCTTATATATTTCAACAGCACTTACATATGCTTCTGCCGGCGGGTAAGCTAAATTATAAGTCTTCCTTATAGCCTCAAGACCAATCCTAATTCTTTCGAAATTCTCTAAGCCAACTATTTTCAAAATTTTCCAAATAGCTTCCAATACCCCTACTTCAAGATAATACACATCAATTTTCCTAAAAAGAGGTATAGCTTCCTCAGCCTCCTCCTCCACTTCTACACCTAAAGCAGGTAGCAGAAAAGTAGTGTCAATAAGTACTCTAAGCCTCTTCTTCAATGTATTTTTTCTGCCTTACAACACTCTCCTCCTCTAACTCCCTTAAAGTAACTTTAGCAAATTTTTCACCATATACCGAAAGCCAAATAGCGTCAGGAATAACTCTAAGAACTACACTATCACCTCTAACCTCTAGCCTCAGCCTCGACCCCTCTTCAATACCTAGAGCCTCAGCCACAGCCTTAGGAATAACAATAGTCCTCCTCCTACCAACCCTAACTTCCGTAATCATAAAATATCCGAATATTATAGTAAGACAGAAAATAAAAATTTTCCGATTCATGAACTATACTCAGATTAATATTGCTTTCAGACTACTTCATAGAAACTCACTCCACATAGCATAAAGAAGTACTCTCTGGTCAAAAGACTCAATACGTCAATACTGTAAACTACTCAACACAGTATAGAAAACTAGAACAAGGAATAGTCTATAAGCCTATCGGTGTAATAAGAACACCGTTTAAAAGTCCCAATACAGCCTACAGCTGGAAAAGGCATTAAAAGAGTTGTCGAAATCTACCCAGAGTAACGTAGAAGGCCTAAAAGACCTCGAAGGATTCTCTCACATAATACTCATTTACCACTTCCACTTAATTAAGAAGCCCCTGCTGAGAGTTACTCCATACATGGATAATTTTCTATTTACTACTAGGAACACGTAGTAGTGTTATTGGCGCCAAAGCTGTTAATGAAAGTACGTATGCAGACGTTGAAACAACTAGTACTGGAGTCAAGTTCAATGCTAATCCTATAACTATAAAAACTAGTGATGTTAAAGCGACTATGCCTGTTGTCTTCACATGATACCTTGAAATACATAACCTTTTGCCGCATCTCCTTAAAACGTAGTCTACTATGAGGAAGAGAGGTGTTAAGTAAACTAGTCCTATGAGAGTGCTTGCTATGAAACCTGCGAAAACTGCTTCAAATTCGCTGTTTAAGCTAAATAAGGGCCGCTGAGTGCACGGCTCTACTACCCGTTATCTCGGTTATAGGTGTTAGCTAGTTTCTTCATTACGAGAATCTGCTTTAGAGTCTTCTCGTAGTCAGGCAATATCTCCACTATGTTTCTGTAGCCAAGAAAATCTGGCATAATAAATAGGTAGAAATGTAGAATGTGACTCTGCCATTACAAAACTATGAAAACATTTATTTTTCTCAAAGTAGCTATTAATAGGGTCACTATCATATTATGCTGAGGCGATAAAATGGGCATTAAGTCTACAGAGCCTAATAACACATTACTTGCCTTAGCTACGGACTTGTAGGTAGGCTACTATTTTGCATGAGGTGTCTTCTTTGAAGAAATATCCAAATATCTATACGGTGGAGGAGTTTGAAGCCATAGTTAAGATAATTTCAGAGCTACTGGATCTCGACGCGTATATTGAACCAAAATACGACGGCTCTAACGTAACGGTCGTAGAGGGGGCATTCTACACGAGAAATCTCAATCCGCTCCCGAAAAACTTTGAAGAAAGTGTGAGAAGAGCGCTAGGAGAGAAGTATTGTGCTTTAGTTAAGCTGAGCAAGAAGTATCAGGTATTCTTTGAGCTTGGAGGAGCTAAGAACTCACCCGCAGGATTTACAGATGCATGGAATGGCGATTGGGATTATCGTATTTTCGATCTTATGTTAGGGTCACAGTTCTTACTTCCCGAGAAGGTGGAGAAGTTATGTAAAGAGTACGGATTGAAGTTCGTTGGATTCAAGGTGGTATCGGTTAGAGAAGTCTTAGAATCATGGAAGGATTTGCTACTGAAATACCAGTGCTATGAGGGCTTTGTTCTCAAGATTTTTCCACCTTTAAGCGTTCTAAAGAAGATACCGCATCATAGACAGTATAACGCAGTTTTAGTGAAGTTTAAGCATGAGTATGTTGGCGAGGTTAGGGGAATTATTGTAAGGAAGAAGAAGGAGAAGGGCAAGGTTGTGGCAGTAAGGAAACCTCCATTAGTAAAGAGCGAGATCATGGGAGCAATTAACAAAGCTCACCTTGAATTAGGTGATGCAATTTTTGATAAAAAGAAGGCTGTACCATTAATCTTCAGAAAGGTGAAAGAGGAAGCAGTTAAGCATAATTGTGCTGTCCCTAAAGCATCTCAAATTCTCAGATATTACATGGAGTATATTAATAAGCTAAAGAGCGAAGAGAGATGAAGATATCGAGTTCTCTCTTCATGATTTATACTGTGCCGAGATCCTTAGGGAGTGTTGCCTGAGCTTACCCATGATAGTGCCCTATCTAGCGCCTATACTGAATACTTTAACGAGACCATAGAAGCAAAACGGCGTTTCTCACCTTACCTCTTATTCATCATGCTTTCTTAAATATATAAATGAGGAAGTATTCATATCCTGTAAATCTGGATTTCCACGGATATCCATGCCTACTCTCCTCGTTAAGAACATGCCTGAAGACCTCATGAGAGAATTGAGGAGGCTGAAGGTTGAGCTAGGCTGTAGAACGTGGGTAGAGCTCTTACAAAAGCTTGTTAGGCTTAGATTGAGGACGTGGTAGTCATCGAGGGAGAGGATCTAGAGGAGATGAGAGAGGCCGTCGACGAGTTTCTAGAGCTAAGGAAGTTGCAGTAGGGCCTCTCATGCTGCAAGAAACTATTGCAACTTTCTCAGCAATCACATGCAATTACCTTCTTTAAACACGGTAGTAGACTATCTTCTCTTCCTGTATTCTCTTAAGTTCGGGGTATTTCTCGTAGGCTTTTTTCAGCTCTTCTTGGGTAAGAAGGCTGAGGAGCCCCCTCCACATCCAGCCACCTCTATATACTGATAGCCACAGCGGGTCGGGTCGGCCCTTAAGGTTTTCTGAAAGCCAGTCACCCAGCTGTATACGCATCTCTTTAGCCAAGTCTACTTCGCTCTCAGATATGTCGTTTACCTGGCTAGGGTCTTTAGCCAAATTGAATAGCTCCCACTCCTTCAAGTGATCCCACACAGGCCGCGTTAAGGTATGGACTATCGCGTAGTCATCTTTAACCATCATACGCTGAACAACAGTCGCATCCGAGTTCACGACAACTTCTTCTCGAAACACTTCGACTTCTCCCTTTAAAAGCGGCACCATGCTCCGCCCATCAAGGCCCTTTGGAACCTCGATTCCAGCAAGCTCTAAGATAGTAGGCATAACATCTATGTTCTGCGTATACGTCTCTATCTCGACGTGAGGAATATCGTAGCCTACAATAATGAGCGGCAGCTGACTTATATTACGGTAGCATGTCCAGTGATCCCAGAAACCGTATTCTCCGAAGGCTTCTCCGTGGTCGCTCGTAACAATTATCAGAGTCTCGTCCACCAGCCCTTTGTCTTCGAGGTACTCGTAGAGCCTCTTAATATTATCGTCAACATACCGTATATTCGCGTCATACAAAGCTAGGTTTTCAGCCGGGTCTATAGGATCCCCCATTTTCTCATGCTTCCTCACATAGAATAATCTCACAAACTCGTTTTCCCAAACATACTTCATGTCAGGGACGGCGTTCTTGTAGTCCTCGGCCTTAAAGAGTCTTCTATACTCTTCTTTCGACCTCTCAAAATACGGGCAGTGAGGATCCCAGTAGTGCACAAACAAAAAGAAATCATGATTCCTGTACTCCTCTAGTAATGAAATAGCTTTATCCGTAACCTCCTCCGCCGTCCCGCCCTGAAACCTAAGGCCGGGAGGATAAATGTCCCGGAACCCTCTCACAAGCCATGGACAAGGATACAGAAGATTCGAAACCATTCCTGTCTTAAACCCCTTTTCAGCAAAACACTCGGCTAGCAGAGGAGTACTGCACTTAAATTCATTAGACTTATTCTTAAACCCTATTATCCCGTGCCTAATCCCCCTAATACCAGTGAAGAGAGATGTAAAGGACGAGGGAGTAGGGACATCTGCGGCATAATGTTTCCTAAAAATAGCCCCCTTCTCAGCCAAGAAGTCTATGAACGGTGTAGTAGGATTCCTCGGAACATCGTACCCATAACAGCCTAAATGATCTACACACAGCGTATCTATCGCTATTAAAAGTATTTTCTTATACGTAGACTCCTCCATTACTATATTTATCGCCTAAAAACTAAAATGAGTATCTACTCCACACAGTAGATATCAAGAACCTTCTGCCAATACA
>QMRV01000103.1 GCA_003649445.1 Thermoprotei archaeon
ATGTGAGTACGCTAATCTCCTTTATGATAGGTTTGCGCCTATTAGAAAAGCTTAAGAAAGAAGTATTCATTGTATACGAGAAGAAGAGTAAAGTAAAAATATATAAGTTAACTGAAAAGATTAAAAACCAAGTAAACTTGAATATGCCTTAAGAATACTAAGAAAGCTTTGGGCTAGAGTAGAATAAATTTATCTCTCTAGCGTAGTAGAATAAGTGATGAAAAACGGTTGTCATGACTCCAAGGTGAAGAACTTTCCTGCTGATTTCATAAAAGATATCTTCAAAATCCTAATGTTTCCAGGAAAATCGCTTGCAGTAAAAATGGATAAGAGTTTTGCTAGTTTCTTAGAAAAAATGGAGAAGGAAATAAAGTCTGGTGATAGACAACTTTTATTTCATAAATATTTTATCCTAGCAGAATATATAGTTATGTTCGCTACGGGCTTCTTTTTAGGCTACCATAGCTACGCAACTAGAATAATTATTGTTCTCTTATTGCTTCTTCCCATCTTAGCATTAATTGATACTTGTGCATCTAAAAGAATTTATAGAAAACTTTCATGGAATCCAAAGTACTTAACATCACTGCTCTGGTGTTACGACATGATATACTACTTTATAATAGGATCGCTAATAGCTACACTAACTAGGGGCTGATAATTAGCAAATACTTTCAAGCTACTTAATCCAAAGAATAGTAATACTTTGTATTAAATTTATTAATCATGAGGAATGCTAGAAGTTGAGTTACTTAA
The DNA here is from genome assembly GCA_003649445.1 of Thermoprotei archaeon. The sequence goes on from QMRV01000103.1 coordinate 757, forward strand.
GTTGATTAAAGCCAAATTAGAGTATTGAAGAAGATAGAGTTTATGCCTGTAAAACAGATAGATATATAGTGCTTTGTTGAAGTGATAGGCAAAGTTCTAAGTTATTAATGCTTAAGGAACTAGTCTATTTTTAAGAAATTCGAAGTGAGCTTTACCTAGTGTAGCTAGATTTGCATTGTAGAGTAAGGCATAGGCTGCTACAAGTAAGTCACTGAAAAGTATTTTCTCATCCTTCTTAGCTAATTCGAGTTCAAGTTCAAGTGCTTTTCAATTAATTTCTGGCTACCGTAGTTAATTATACCCAAGGATTCTACCTTTCTTTTCTTTCTGCAAGTTCTTCTTCGCTAATTTTTCTCCCTACTTTATGTCAATAAAGATACTCGTATAGACTTATCTACAGAATAATGATTTCATCGTACTCGGCTAGAAGATATACTAAATTTTCTCGCCCTCTATCTAATAGCTCAATAATGAAAGATGTATCTAATACTACTTTACCACCACTCTCTGTTCTCGATTTTCTTGACTGCTTCTTCAACTTTCTTCACCTCTTTTTCAGGTAAACGAGTTTCTTCAATGAGTTTCAAGAAGCAACGTTTACGTTCTTCGTAGAAAACATCTACAAGCTTATCAATAGTTTTTCCAAAGCTTTTGGCTTTAAGTAAATTTTTAACTTTCTTAAATCTTTCATATGTTTCGTTTCTAACAGAGATAACTCTCATTAATTATTTGTTTGAAAATACTATCATATAAGTATACTGCTAAACTAGTATAATAGTATAGCAATATTGTGCTGCTGAGTAATTGCAGAAGATTGTTGTTTAATGACTTTAGTAAGTAGTGGACTAGGATAAGGATATATTTATATTTTACTATAGTATAGTAGTGAGGCGAAATAATAGGGCGATTGTGCTTGGCAGTTATCTATTACTGATTATGGTTCTTCACTTTCTGATAATTGTTTCTGCTTTTATGCAGATTTTTTCATTTAAAGCATATCTTTTCTATAGACCAGAAATAGTATGGAAGGCTGTGTGGGGATCTGAGAAAGTATTAGGAACAGAAGCCTGTTTTGATGGATGCTGTGATTTAGTTTATTTTAATGGAGTTTTGTATGTCGTCGGTGAAAGTGATTTTAGTCCTTATTCTATTAGGGTTAAGTCTACTGGCCTACTTTTGACATATAATGGTAATGGGTCTTTGCTCTGGTATAAAGTTTTTAGAAATAATGGGTCTGAATTAGTGTTTTATGGAGTAGAAGTTTACGGCAATAAACTTTATATATTGTCTTCAAAGGGAGTTTTAGTCGTTTATTTTAATGGGTCTATTAATAAATTTATTGCAGTTGATTTAAAGTGGAGTTTCTGGAAGAAACTTTTTTGCCGCAATAATAGTTTACTTTATTTTTGGCTGAGCAACGGGACTCTTGCGGAGTATAATTTAGTGAATGACAGTATTATTTTGAAGAGTAGTCGAGGTGTTTTTGGTGAGGTTTGCTGTTTTGTAGTGAATGGGTCAAGAGTGTATTTAGTGTCTTTGAGTAGTAGTGAATATTATTTAAATATTTTAGAGAATAAAAACGATTATATTGAGTGTATTAAAGTTTTGAGACTTAATTTGAGTAGCGCAGAAGATATTGTCGTGTATGGCAATAAAGTATTTGTTATCGGCGAAAAAGTTGTTGGGTCTAAGGAGTTTGATTCACGGAGACCGATTGAGGATGTTTTAGTGATATATGATGTCTGTGAAAATTCTTTGCGTGAGGCAAGGTTGAGGATTTTTGATCAGACAGTTTTTAAGAGAAATTGTGTTTATGTGGCTGGCTTTGTTCAAGGTTGCAAGATCGGTAGGAGGATTTTGTTAGCTAAGTTTAGTTTGAGTGGGGATTTGAAGTGGTATACTGTTTTCTTGAAGGGTTTTGGTGAATGTTTTGTTCAGTGTGTTAAGGTGTATGGTGATAGGATATATTTGGGTGGATTTGGTTTCCTTTCTACTACGCTGGAGAAGGAGGAGTGGTATAATGCAGTAGTATTCTGTATAAGAGATAGGGATCTTTCTTTAATCGATTTACTTAATAGTTTACTAGTATTTGTAAAAAATATGTTAAAGCAATTATCTTAATTCAAGTACCTGAAACGTTTATAGTGTTTGCTCTTTATGCCGCTTTAACTTATGGTAAAAGAGAACGTTTTTCAGCTATAGTTTTTCTATTTGTTGTTACTATGCTTGCGTCTATAATGTTACTGTATATTATTATTGATACATTAATTATAGAATTTCGTTAAATAGGCTAATTAGTCTGCTACTTTGTCTTTTCTTCCATGTTCTTTTTTAGGAGAAGTAGTGGAATCAGTGCTGTGGTATTAGCTAGTCCTCCTGTTATTAGTGTGAGGCGCGGGCTTATTTTTGTCCATATTTCTCCGCCTATTAGTGGTGATGGTAGTGTGCTTAAACCTACTAGAGTGTCTATGAAGCCTGATGAAGCGGCAATTTTGTGTTCTGGAGCTAGCTTTGATATTAGTTTTCTGCGTGCAGGCAGGTCTAAGGTCAGGCTTATTCCCATGAATATATGTACTGCTAGTAGATCCCAGAGTCCTGTAGTGAGGCCGTAGGATACGTAAGATATTGTGACGAATACGAAGTGTGTGGCTAAAACGGGTATTCCTCCTATTTTGTCTACGAGGAGTCCGCTTAGAGGCTGAGACAGTATGTATACGAGGTTTCTGGCTGAGACGAGTACGCTGTATTCTAGTTCATTTAAGCCTACTACTTTTTTCGCGAAAAGTGCCGTGTATGAGGCTGAAATAAATACTGAGAAGTCGTGTACTACTACTGTAGCTGCGAGTAACATGAAGCTTTTAGATGAAAGCAGTGTTTTAGCGAAGTTCATGAAGCTCAAAGGTCTTTCAACTCTCTGTGTTTCAGGAAATTTTCTATATGACAGGAGCGCTAGCCCTAAGGCGCATATGCTTGCAGTAAAGTAAAGTACACTGTAGTTCCAGTAACTGACTATGATTCCTGCGGCAAGTGAGCCTAAAGTTTTAGCGATGCCTGATGTAGTATAGTATGAAGCGAAAGCTAAGCCTAGTTTTTCTTCTATTTTTGATTCAGCTATAATTTCCATACTGGCTTGAGCGAAAAGAGCTATAGAGAAGCTGGCTACTGTCAGGAAGACTATGAGCTCGAAGAATGTTGACACATAGATTAGCGAGAAAAGAACTGCTGAGAGCACTAGAGCGGAGAGTGTAACTGATATTCTCCACTCGAGTTTCTCTGCTATTAAGCCTGCTACGATAGCCACTATCCACGGAAGATTCATTACCAATACTACTGAGAAGCCTACTTCCCATGCCTCGAAGCCCTTTGAGTCAATGTAAAGTGGGAGAAGGGTTTGCCAGAGAGCGTTGATAAAGTAGTAAAGGGAACTCAGAGCAAGAAGCCATAGATACGCTCTATTACTCACATTTAAGACAATATGGGTTTCTTTAAAACATTTATTAATTCAGTATACAATATAGTAGGAACACCAGCATATATTATTAAACTTGACCCAGCTAAAAGTCTAGAAGAAAATATTTTATCGATAATAACTCCAGGAAGCTACCTATACGACGAAGCAGTGAATTTTTTGCGACAAGAAGTCAGAGAACCTAAAACCTACTTCAATATTCTAGTAGCTTTATCAGAAAAGCCGGAAAAATGAGTGCATTAGCCTCAGCGGCTAAAGTAGACTCTCGAACACTGCCTAAGTACATAGAGTTACTAGAAGAACTAGACGTAATAGAGAAAATAAGAAAACTTGGAGGAAGAGCAGTAAAGATAGACTTTAAAGATAACTACTTCAGATTCTGGTTCACCTACATCTACAAGCTACGATCACTACTCGAAGCATACCTACTTGACGAAGCACTAAACTATATTTTAAGCACATTAGACTAGTACTTATCAAAAGTATTCGAGAAACTGTGCTCAGAACTACTCCCAGAACTCTACAAGCATAATATAGTACCAGTGAGACCCGTGGAAAAGGGATCTTGGTGGAGTAAACAAGCCGAAATAGATATAATGGTAAGAGAACCTGGAAAAGCAACAGCCTTTATCGAAGTTAAGTGGAGAAGATTATCTCTAAGAGAAGCCGAAGAAATACTCGACCGGCTCGAAGAAAAATCTTCGAAAACAAGACTTTCTTCTCCACAAAACTACTATATATTAGTATGCAAAGAAGTAGAAGAAAAACTCCAGTAAAAATAGATACATATAAATCAATAATAGATTTAAGTATAGTAGAAAAAACAGTAAGATGTTAAGGTAAATTAAATAACGGCAATCTATGCAACAAATATCATAATTTAGCACTGAGCGAATTTAAATACTCTTCGAAGAAAAATAATACTTGTGAAAATAGAAAAAATAGTTTCTCGTCTAAAGGAATTCATACTAGAGAGAGCTTTTAAAACAGGTCTTCCCAGCATAGCTATCTCACTCATAGTTGACGGAAAAGTAGTATACGAGAAAGGCTTTGGGTACCGAGACTTAGAAAACGGTTTACCAGTTACTCCTCAAACAATATACGGCATAGGCTCTGTAACTAAGTCTTTTACAGCACTAGCCATAATGCAGCTATATGAGAAAGGGCTATTGAGCCCAGACGACCCTGCTGAAAAATATCTTCCATTCGAGCTAAAAGTTAAAGGCGAGCCCGTAAAAATACACCATTTGCTTACACATTCTTCAGGCATACCAGCTCTCGCCTACGCGGAAGCATTGATAAGAGGATACATAGGCGAAACAGACTACTGGCTTCCAATAGTCAGCTACGAAGAACTCTTTGCTTTCTTAAGGAAAGCATCCGAGTGGGCTGCTGCTAAGCCGGGAGAAAAATTCTTTTACCTCAATGAAGGCTATGTTCTCTTAGGGTATATTATCGAAAAATTAAGTGGAGTCAAGTATGAAGAATACTTGAAAAAGAATATTTTTAAGCCGCTCGAAATGGAAAATACTCTATTCATAGGCGAATGTCCCAAAGGAAAAGAAATCGCTGTACCTTACATAATTTACGAAGGAGAGAAAATCAAGAAAAACTATCCTCAAGGAATAACTGCTGACGGCGGCATACTAAGCTGTGTAAGAGATCTCTCAAACTACTTACTAATGTACATGAACAAAGGGGTATTCAAAGAAAGAGAAATAGTGTCGGCGAAGACTATAGAAGAAATGACTAAACCTCACGTACCTATACCCTACTCTATTTTCGAGAAAGACGGCTACGGCTATGGTTGGCGGATGACAAACTTCTTCGGACACAAGCTAGTGAGACATAGCGGCTCAATACTAGTATCAACAGCTTTCGCGGGATTCATACCTGAGAAAAAGACTGGCGTAGTAGTACTTGCAAATGCGAGCGGCTACCCGCTTTCATATATAGGAATGTATGCTTTGGCATTAATAATAGGCAAAGACCCCGAAGAAGAACTATATTTCATTAAAGCAGACAAAATACTAGACACTATACAGGGAGTATATGAGACTTATAAAGGAACTATGAAAATAAATGTAGTTAGAAAAGGAGACGTAATTTACTTAGAAAGAAAGGGTAAATATACTCCACTAAATGTTCCCCTAATACTCGACAGAATCGAAGAAAATAAAGCAGTATTTAGAGCGCCTGGAATAGCTTCAAAACTAGAAGTAGAGTTCTACATCGAAGACAATAAAATAGAAATGTTCTATGAGCGCTATAAGCTAGTTAAAAAATAATAGCTACATAAAAATAAATTTAAAA
>QMRV01000104.1 GCA_003649445.1 Thermoprotei archaeon
GAAATCACAAATACACTTTCTCCTATAAACACCCAACTTAGCAGCCTCCACTATATGGATTATTAAAAAACTTTCTATTAAACCATGTACTAAGCTAAGTTAACACGTACTTCGAAAACATACCTAGCTTATAGCCTAGCAGGAAAGTTAATAGTGAAATAAGGTAAAAATAATGGTTGGAGCTTGAGAGCTTTGGGATGGAACGTAATTAATAAACGTATAAAAGAGTGCGAACAACGGTATAAGAGCCCTTCAGATATTATTGAGTGTTTAAAGAGGTTAATCGATGTGTATGGAAGAGATGGAATGATCCTTTACAGGATCGGTGTATGGTATGAAAACTTAGGTATATATGATAAAGCAATGGAATACTATAGAGAAGCTATTGAGAAGTTTCCGCTTCCCAAATATAGGAGACTGGCTGAGGAAAGTTATAGGAGGGTTAAGCATATTGTTGAAGGAAAGCCTTCTGTTTCTAAAGAAATTTCAACTCTAATAATAGATGATGACACATTGTTCGTAGTTAACTGTACGAAAACAAAAACATGGAATTTAGCTAAAAGCTTAGGCTGCAATGTACCAAAACAATTACCCGCCATGTTAGCATATCAGGGAAAATCTTTCCATGAATTCCTAGCTTTAATCAGAGAAATCGAAAAGTCCATCGGAAAACGTGTACACTGGGTCATACTTAGTGCTAAATACGGCTTCCTAACACCCTGCGACATTATTATGGACTACGATGTAACCTTTGGACAAAAAGGCAGTATAAGCGACGATAAGCTTGCAGAACAGGTAAATTATAAGGAAATCGGTGGAAGAAAACTCTCAACCTTCAAAAGAATATACGTATACACAAAGAACCCTCAATACTACAGAAAAGCATGCAATGCTTTCAAAAACGCTACCGAATGCATACAGTTATCAACATTGCGTCCATCACTAATAATTTCAACTAAACATAGTACTCAACTAAACAATGTTCCAAGCCTAACAAATACTACGAAAACAAAGTAAAAATATTTAAAACCATAAGTAAAGACCCTATAACAAACAAAAACATAAACTACAAATGCATAAAACTAGCAAAAACCACAACAATCTTCTAAGCAAGCACAGAAAAGCATCGTTAATTAACAATAGATAATAATATAATAATAGTAAAAATATAGAATATAAAACATGGCAAAACATTCTCATCAATACCTTTAACCATAAAAGATTTGACAAGAAAACAAACATACTAGATGTATCTAAGACTATATGCCATATACTATTCTTTTATTACAACATGATGTTTTAGCTTAATATGCATCCTTAATAATTATGTATTCTTTTCATGTTCTTTACCGACATAGAGCGATAACGGTTGGTTAAAGTTTTCTTGTAACTAATGCATAATTTTATTTTGAAAACTGTAGGCAGAGATGCAAGCTAATGCTACAAGAAAACATTTACGATAAAGAACAACTTCAAATAGTAAAGGAGGATTGGAAAATCAGGGATCAAATAAAGGAGGAAAGAAGCAAGTTAAGTGAAGAGGAAAGAGAGAAGCTTCGACTTAGCTACAATAGATTTCTAGGAGATACATCATGCCGTATAGTTAAGGAATTCTTACATAAACATGTCCCTGAAAAATATGATATTACCGTGTCAGGATACATATGGCCTTTACCTAGAGAATACGATCTATTAATTGTTAGAAGAGAAGCTAAACCGCGCAAGTACACGAGAGCATATAATATTGACGATGTATTCTTCATCATCGAAGTAAAAGCAAGAGGAATGTTTCCGGAGAAAGATGGTAAAGAAAAAGGACTAAAGAGAGCAGTAGATAAACTGGCAAAAAACCTAAAAGAACCGATAACTAAGTTCAAGAAACCTCATGTCAAGTTGGCATGTTTGCTCATAGGTGAGGCTGTACCAAAGAGAGAGGACGCCTTGAAGTGGACGAAAAAAGTCAGAGAGTTTATGAAAGAACATAATATTCCAGTATTCATTTTGTCAAATACACGTGCAAAAACACCAGAAGAAGCTGTGAAACCATTTAAGGGGGAATGGAAGAAGTTTGTGAAATACGTAGTTGAAAACCTGCCGAAAACATAATTAAATTATTTTTTCTCCCATCCTCTATAGTGCACAGCCATAAACTTACATAATCTCCTTTACCACATATCTCTTCTCTAACATCAGAATCTTAAGCTTCAGTTTTCGCTTAAGTTCCTCAGGTATCTTCCTTACTAACTCCACATGCTTACTCTCAGTTAACACTAGAGCATATTCTGCGTTAAGACCCTTCATAAGCATTAGAAGCTCCCCTAACGCTATATAGAAGTTTGTTTTAGCATCTCTAGTTTCCTTCCTAACAATCCTAGTTATGAGCCCCATTCCTTGCTTTTTCAGACGCAATATCAGTATCAAAATACCAAGTTTAAACATAAAAGCCCTTAAACACGTTATTGGCATCTTATTGCTTAAAGCTTCTTGTCGATATATTTCAGCACCTTATTTTTGCGGTATACCTCAGGTTTAACGACTTTGATAGAACCAATAACTAGGTCTTTAGTAACTTCAAGCCTACCCAAAGGGCCAATAATGTTTAATATGAATTTAGAAACCTGCCTAATACCTTCATTCCTAATACGTGTGTTCCAAGCTTTAATAGCTGCTCTTCTCCTCTTCCAATGGCTTTTTACTCTCCTCTTACCCATAAATACCTTACCTTCAAGATAGAATTAACCTTTAGAGAATAATATTCCGGCAGCTATCATAAGAACCCCTAGAAACCCTAACGTTACCCTAGTATTGAAGTCTAAGTTACCTGAGAATATTGCTATTAATTCAGCTGAAAATCCTAATAAGACTGCCATAGCTGTACCTGAAATTATAGGTCTTTCGCCCATTCTTGTCATCTGTGCACTTTTTTAGCACAAATAACTGATATATCTTATATTTAAATATTTTGCACATCTATGACTAAAAAGTTTATATATACACGATATCTAGCAATACATGGTGTACGTCTTGGTCTATAAGAAAAAGTACGTTCCTACAAGTGCTAAAGCAGAAATTATAATAGAGGCTCTATGTAAAAAATCTCCTAGAACAATAAATGAACTAGCAGAAATTTTAGTTAATAAACTTGGGCTAAAGTTTACAACAGCCAGATCAGCTGTTTCCCGAATTATAAGCGAATTTACAGAACTTGATATAATGGAGGAGGTCGGTACAGATAAGAGAGGCTCTAGACTCATCGACATTTCCCCTTCAGGAGCTTACGTCATAGCATGTAATCTACCAGACCTTAAAACGGAATTCCTTAAAAAAGAAGATCTAATAGAGCTCCTCCGTAGAAAAAACAATGAAGCAGCTGACGCTTTAGAAGTATACTACATGCTCAAAAAGGAAACAGAAGAAGAACTAGAAAGTATCGATTTCTATGATGCCATAACTTTAACCATGGAGTTAGAAGATATTGAAGTTAATAGCTGGAAAGGATTAGCTGACGAAATAATATCCCTCTGCACAAGCGAAATAGAACGTTACTTAGACAAAAAAGGCGGAATCCTAGACCTAAGAGAACTAACAAAAGAAATACCAGACAAAACAAAGAAAGCATACATAAAAATACTCTACGCATACTTAGACGAAATAGATGAAGAACTAAGAAAACTAACGCTCAGAAAGGAAAAAATAAAAGAACTAATTAAAGAAGCAGAGACCACATAAGTGCTATGAAAAATAGCCACAATGAAAAATGCTAAGAGGTACCCATAGAATAATTTCTTTATTTTATTCTCTGGTCATTTAAGAATACGCGGATAGAAAGATTATTGAGTATTGTTAATTGAGGAAGCTAATGGAAAGGATGGAAGGACCTAGGTTTTCCAGTAATATGTAAGGATTAGGTTTCATGAATATCACCTATACCATTACCTGTACTTTAATTCTAACTTTGTTTTGTACATTTTAGTTTTCATCCATCCCATTATGCCTTTATGTTTACGGAGGACATCATGTTCTATTATTTTTCCTGTACGGTTATCTACGAAAGCGTAGTAATAGTTTTCTTCAGGGTCTTTTAATTTGACAACATAGGCATTAGGCTTCGTTGAGGATTGCTTAACCTGAACTATTTCCAAATTACTTACTTTATACATGTTTGTAACGTATTGTTTGAAGAATATCTCGGCTCCTTCAGCTTTCAATAAGTTTTCTTGCTTAGCAATGTTGCCTTTAACCTTGTCTATGTGGAACGTCCTATACCATAGAGGAGTTTCAACCACAATTACCCAATTCTTTTCTGCTAATGTTCTTCTTGCTATGTTTAATGGCGTATCTTTAATTTGTTTAACAGCATTAATAGCTATATTGTCGACAATTTCTTCTTTTAAGTACATGTTTTCTAACATGTAGTCAAGTGTTGAGGCATCAACTTTGTACTCGTATACGTAGTCTTTATCGAATGCTTTAAGACTGTAAGTTTTCGTTTCTTCGTTAAAGGTTAGTGTGGCAATGTTCTTATCCGGATATTTCTTAAGGAACGTTTCTCTTACTCTTTTCTCACTAAACACTACTTCATAGTTTACAATATTACCTGTTTTTGCATCTATGCTGATTGTAGATGATCCATCAGGTGAAGTAGTGTTAAAGCTCCAAACCCTATGGTTGACAAGCTTATAGTCAAGTATTTTTAAATCTTGCAGACCATATCTATTTCTTAAAAATTCCTCTGCAATGGTAAATGCCTTAACGTGACTGATTAGGTCTTTTTCTATACTATATTTTCCTGTTTGCGCATCTATGGTAATGAGGTATAACTTATTTTCATCTTCTATGTCTACAATTATTTCCTCTTCTTTCTCTTCAACACCTATAATGCTTCCTTCAGCAATTAGAGCTTTAGCCAATGATATAGCTGCTTCCTTCTTGAACCTAGTGCTAACCTCTAGTACTTCACCAGAATACCTGTTTACCGTAGACTTAACAGTGAACCTTGGAGTCTCACCTTCAAATACAACTTTGTATTTTTCATGGCCCACAGGCTCTAGACTAACGACGTTTTCGTTAACTTTCTCTTCTATAACCTTACTTACAATGTCCTTTAGCGTTTCATTATCTAAAGGTTCGAAATCAAGTTTAAGCTTATCCTTAACCATGTCAACTTCAAATCTACCGCTATTGTATGTTAGTGCGAAATCTAAAACCCATTTTAGGCCTAGATATAGATTTTTCCAAGAAATTATTGATACATCTCTTGTAGAGCAATCGTATTTTGAAGCTACCTTGGATTTAACAATGCGTTTAGCTGCTGTTATACCTACTCCTTTACCCTTAATGAGTTTCGATGCTTTAACCCTACCATACCTTAATCTAGCTTTTCTTCTAACTTCAGAAGCAATCCATGATTTCCCTTCTTTGCTAACGTCGAGTATAACATGTCCATCATGAAGTACAAGTGCTTTGCCGCTAGCTGTTCTCTGCCGTACTCTACCAGCTGAATCATAGCCTATATAATATGCTTTCCATTCAACAAGGTGCAGTGGAGCATATTCTAAAACGGCTTTTTCAATAGAAAACTTTTCAACACCATACTTTTCCTTTAAAATCTCACCTAGCCTATCGGCAATACCCTCATAGTCGTATCTTAGAATAATAGGGTATTCTAGTTCGAAAACTCTCAAGACCTCACGTGGTCTTTCCTTTTTCACTTTAACGGGAGGTTTCAAAACTGTTTCAGGAACAGCGGTAGGTATGGGAACACCGTACTGTTTAATAAGGTCTAAAAGTTTAAACCCATTAACCAAGAAAACCTTGCTTTTAAACTCGTAATTACTCTCAATAAATTCAACAGCAGAACGAGTGAAGTCAGAGGTAGTAACGAAAATGCCTTTATCAGCTCTAGCAGCTTTAAGAGCAATAATAAAATGTTGTAAATCAGTATGGCCAACCTTCCTACCGGAACTATACCTCTTCACCTGGACAACATATTTTTCCCTAAAACCAAACTCGTTAACCTTAAAAGCCTCAATATCAACACCCTTATCGCTAGGACCACCAACAACCCTAATATCCTTAAACCCCATCCTCCTAAGAAGCTCAGCAACAATCTCCTCTAAAACACTAGGAGGAACATTCTGAAGGAGCCTAAGCTCATAACTCACACAAAACACCAAAATAAAATCTAACAAACCAAATACTTATATCTTAAAACAAAAAAACATTAAACAACAATTCTAACCAAACCAAAACATAATAAGAACACTTAAACATAATAACCCATAACACACTGCTTCAGGGACCAAGATTGATTGATAGGCTTTACTGGGCTGCTAAAACATACTTCTCAAGTTATGGTGTTGCATGGTTTGATTTAGAACTTTTTCTGAAAATTCTCAGATACGTCGGCTTAAAAGGCCAGATTACCGATAGAGAACTTAGCAAGTTCATTTACGAGCAGGCTGGGGTAAAGTTTGCTAGAACAGGTAGGGAAGGATACTATTTTGCTAAACTGCTAAGA
>QMRV01000105.1 GCA_003649445.1 Thermoprotei archaeon
AAACCATTCTAATGCATCTCTTTTATATTTGTAGTCTTTTTTTACAATTACACTATCTCTCCATGAAGTAAACATCTGTACTATGGATAACAGTTCAACTCTCGAATCAACTCTTACATCAACACTATTCATAGACTATACTCCTCTAATATTCTGCATTTTAGAGAACTTAATTTTTTCTATTATGCTATTATAACGATTTTAAGACGAGTAGTGTAGTTTAAGAGCATGTCACTAATGCTCTTACAATAGTTACGACAGTTATTGTAGTGAAGCTTACTCTAAGATTCTTCTCGGCTCGATTATAGCATTTACTCCCATATCAGCTACCTTAGAGTCATAGGTGCTCTCTAGAGCAATTTAGAATTCGGCTTTCTCATTAAAAGTCTTGGTAGTAATAGAAATACCCCTAAGATAATGATTGTTTCTCCTGCCGATAGTAGCTCGTCTAAAGGCTTTTTTACCTTCTCTTCCCAAATTAGTGCTACGTGGTAGCTTACCTTATCTTCAAGTAGAATTCTATAATAGTTTGCATAAACTTTTAAGAGAATCTCGTATTTTGGAACACTATACCAGGACTTAGTTACTTTAAGTAAAACCTCTACCTCTTCGGGGGTTTTCTTTTCAACTATTAAGTTAAACTTCGATGTAGATTCTGATAATGGAATGCTCATATTGATCTCATAATAGCTCTTTCCCTCACCACTGAAGTAGAGTTTAGGCCCCTTAAATAAGTAAAAATTGAATTTCCGGTTCCTCTTCTCTCTCAGAATACATGTGATCGTTATATTATCTACAGCCTGAGGTGTCTCATGAAAAAACCTTATAACCTTACTAGTAAATCTATGGTTTCTGGGTACAACTATTGTTAAGTACTCCTTCTCTATGTTAGGCTTTTTTGATAATTCGAAAATAAAGTATACTTTCCATGAGAGAGTGGGGTAATAGTGTGCAATGAATGTATATGAGGAAGAATTAGTTCCGCTCCAGTAAGCTTTAAACTTTGATCCTTTAAGGTAATACATGTAGTTTCTTTCATCAAGTATAAGGAGGTTAAATTTACGTCCACTATTCTCATACGCTTCACCGAAAATTGTTAGGTTATTGAAACGGGGAGAAAAACCTTGAATTCTTAAACCCTTTTTCTCTATTAGATTCCATACTTTGTTACAGAGAGCATCTGCGAGATCAATGCACTCTACACTATAGCTTTCCCGTGGTAGTAGAGTAATGATTTTTAAAGGTATTAGCTTTGAAGTTATGTTGCTGCTCCAAATATTACTAATTTCAAATTTTATCCCCTTTCTTAGCTCTAATGGTGTTATAGAGAAACTGGACTCATATTGAGTAACGTCGTGTAATTGAACTCTTAGACTACTACCGGTCAAAGAGATATTTTTAGGAAATCTAGAGTATATCCATAGTTTAATAGATAAGTTTCTGTAGAGTTGAGGGTTTATTGTAAAGTTGTAAGTTAAGAGTTTTTCATAGTGATGTAGTATACGGGCATCTATTTTCTCATCTAAGATAACCTTTCTCCTAGTCCACTTCTCAATAGGAGCTAAAAGAGTAGTACTTATTACAAGTAACCCCGTAATAAAGAGAACTAATCCTATCTTCGTAATTATCCTTTCTAACTTCACATTAGTCCATCTACTAGAGTAATTCACTATCTTACAACCAGCTCCAAACGATATAAATCTTACCTAATTCCTAATATAGTGCCATTAAGTTGGAGATTTTCACTTAAGCTTTTCGCAAAGTTAAGACAACTCATATAGTTTAAGCTTAAAGTTAACAGTTCTACTTTAAAAAATTAAGTATTTAAGTGGGAGGTAGTTTTCTAATAGGTGAGATAATCGAAGTAAAGAGCCTATCCAAAGATTTTACTGAAGAGTTCATAAGTAGGCTCTTGGAAAACTTTCAAGTAATAGCTCCAGTGAGAAAAGATGGGAGAATATTCTATGAGAGGATAGCAGATCCTCATGAAGTAGACCTGGAGTATACTGGAAGATCTCAATTACCCCCTAAACGCTTCTTCTTTCCAGAGAAAGAAGTACTATTTACCTATGAGGTAACTGCTGAAGGAGTTCTTATTTACGATAGAAGTGAGGAATTGGAGGGATTGAAAAGAATTTTCATAGGCATTAGACCATGTGATATTTATAGTCTGAAGATCTTAGACAAGATATTTTTTCGGGAAATTTCATGACCCCTATTATGGACTACGCAGAAAAAATACTCTTATAGTAGGACTAACTTGTAATGAAGCATTAGAATACTGTTTTTGCGCTTACATGGGAAGTGGACCTAGTATAGAGAATGGATTCGATCTCCTACTAACTGATTTAGGTGATTATTACTTAGTGGAAATAGGGAGCGATAGAGGTAAGAAGCTAGTATGTCATAACATAGATCTTTTTAGAAGTGCTTCAATCGAGGACATAAAGGAAAGGAAAAGAATATTGTCGCGAGTTGAATCTGATATAAAAAGGGAACCATTTCCTGATCTCAATAAGTTATATGAAGCATTGCTCAGAAACTTTAAAGCGGATATTTGGAATGAGTATGGTGAATCCTGTTTAGCCTGTGGTAAGTGCAACTTTGTTTGTCCTACTTGTGTATGTTTTGACATATACGACGACCCCAACTTAGATCTAAAGAGTGGAAAGAGAGTAAGAGTTTGGGATTCCTGTCACTTTATTAGCTTCACTAGAGTTGCTGGAGGCCTAGTATTCAGAAAAGATAGACCATCAAGGGTTAAACAGAGAGTATACCATAAGTATTGCTACTCTGTAGACGAGATAGGAATGTTCTCCTGTGTAGGATGTGGACGCTGTATAGAAACGTGTCCTGTTAACATAAATATCATGAAGATAGCTAGAGAAGTGGTGAGTATATGAGCAATTCATACATTCCTAGTATAGCGACAATCCAAGAAATTAGAGAAGAAACACCAGATATTAGAACTTTCAGATTAAAGCTTAAGGAAGGAGAGCTTACATTTACCCCTGGACAGTTCATTGAACTCTCTGTTTTCGGCTACGGAGAAGCTCCATTCTCAGTAACTTCTTCTCCTCTAGTTAGAGAGTTCTTTGAGATTACTGTGAAAAAAATAGGGGTCTTAACCTCCGCACTATTTAAACTAGGAAAAGGAGCTGTAGTGGGAATTAGAGGACCTTTTGGAAGAGGTTGGCCTATAGAGAAGATGAAGGGAATGAATGTACTCATGATAGGAGGAGGAATAGGTATAGCACCACTTAAGCCCGTGATTGAATACATAATAGCTAGTCGTAAGGACTATGGAGAAGTTATACTGTTATATGGTGCTAGAACCCCCTCTGATATAGTCTATAAAAGGGAGTTAGAAAAATGGAAGAATTTCATAGACATACACCTCACGGTAGATAAAGGAGATGATAGATGGAAAGGAAGAGTGGGAGTAGTGACAGTACTCTTTGATGAGATAGAAGTAGATCCTAGAGAGACCTATTCAATACAATGTGGGCCTCCTATAATGATGCACTTTGTCACAAAAAAGCTAGTGGAACTAGGATTTAGTGGAGATAGAATATTTCTGTCTCTTGAGAGACTGATGAAATGTGGAATGGGCTTCTGTGGACACTGTACAGTGAGTGGTAGGTATGTATGTAAGGAAGGACCTGTGTTCAGCTATAGTGAGATTAAAAACTTTATAGAAACCGCTGTATAGGTGATGCGTATGGAAGGAGAGAAAGTAAGAGTAGGGATTTACAGTCTATCATCCTGTGAGGGATGTTTAGTACAATTGTTGAACTTAGAGGATGTATTATTGGAGATATTCGGAAACATAAAGATAGTCTCCTGTAGACTGCTAGGAGTAGAGGGGGTAAGGAAGGCGGATGTAGCAATAATTGAAGGTGCTGTAATGTCAAAGAAAGAGGAAGAAAGACTGAAAGAGATCAGACTAAATAGTGAAATACTAGTAGCCTTTGGAGACTGTGCATGCCATGGAGGTAGATTTATAGTAAAGGACTTTGGACTTGAGGAAGCGTACGTGAAAGTACCGAGAATAGGAAAATATATAGCATATCCATTAGATAAGTTTGTTAAAGTCGACTACTATGTGTATGGATGTCCAGTAGACAAAGAGGAGGTCTTCTCTCTCTTTAAGGACATAATCTTAGGTAGAGAACATAGACCTAAACCGTATAATGTATGCGCTGAGTGCGTACTAAGAGAAAATCTATGCCTACTAGACTTTAGTGTACCGTGTTTAGGACCCATAACTAGAGGAGGATGTGGAGCAGTATGTCCCTCCTCGGGCAGGGAGTGCATAGGGTGTAGAGGGTTGGCTGAAGATGCTAATATAAATTCACTAATACGTATGATGAAAGAAAAAGGTATTAAGATACCTAAATACCTGCAAATCCTACAGGGTGCTTATAAATATGAAGATACTAAGTCTTAGGCATATTACAAGAATAGAGGGGCATTTAAACTTCACGGTAACTATAGAGAATGGAACAGTTAGAGCCAGAGCAGAGGCCCTCGAAGGTACTAGACTATTAGAAAGAGTATTTATAGGAAGAGAATACTGGGAGATTCCAGACATAGCCTCTAGGATGTGTGGTGTATGTCAGGCCATACATCGATTAACTGCTATCCAAGCTATAGAAAACGCCTTCGATATACTTCTACCCGAAGAGCTAGAAAAGCTAAGAAAGCTAGTAGCTGTAGGAGGGCACCTGCAGAGTCATATAGTTCACCTATTCATATTTGTCTTACCTGATTACATGAAGTCTCATAGTATACTAGAGATAGCATCTAAGAATAGAAGATTAATAAGAAATTTCCTTAGAATGAAGAAAATAGCAAATAGAATAACAGAAATGATAGGGGGGAGAGCAGTTCATCCACTCACACCAGTAGTGGGTGGGTTATCTAAACTCCCCACTAGACGTGTGTTAGAATTAGCCTTAGACTTAGCTAAGGAGTTCATGAGATTAGCTGAAGAGACTCTCAGACCAATATTTTTACTAGAGTTTCCTGAGTTCGAGAGAAGGACTAATTATCTATCATTATATAATGGAAAAGAGTATCCCTTGCTTAGAGGATCCATAAAGATATTTGGTAAGGAGGAATTTAAGCCTGAAGACTACGAAAAGTATATAAAGCCTATTACTGAGGATTATTCTACAGCTAGACATTATGTTCTAAGGAGTAGTGGCAAGGAGTATGCTGTAGGAGCTCTCTCTAGAGTTAACATTAATCATAGTCTATTATCAGATTCTGCTATGGAAGTGATAAAAGAGTATAACCTTAAATATCCTAGTTACTCACCCTTTGAAAATAATAGAGCGCAAGCTGTGGAGATAATACACTTTGCTGAAGATATGGTAAATACTCTTGAGGATCTTATATATAGACCTCCAAGATTTAAGAAAGTAGACTTTAAAGTTAAGGAGAGAGAGGGAGTAGCTGCTACAGAAGCACCACGAGGGCTATTAATTCATCACTATAAAATTAATAGGGAGGGGATTATAGAGAGAGCAAATATAATTACACCCACGGCTCAAAACTACAAATGTATAGAAGCTGATGCAGTAGCTTACACTACTAAACTACTTTCCGAGAGAATAGGTAATATTAAAGGAGAGCTAGAGAAATTAATCAGGGCATATGACCCCTGCGTCTCCTGCTCAGCGCGATTTTTCAGAGAACATACCCTTACACGAGATAGTATTTAAAGATGCTATTTAGATCCTTTATTCACTAGACTTAAAAGGTTAAGTAATATTACGAAATAAAATTATGAGCATAAAAATAATAGCCTTAGTGATCGTGGTCATCGCTATTGCCGGAATGCTAAGTTATTTTATCTGAGTGTATTGGCTTAAAGAGAAATCTACAGGACAATAACTGAGCGACCTATACGGGGGGCGCCTCTCCTTCACGGCAAAGGAGTTTTCAGACCTAGAATATACATGGATAGCAGGTACTTACGTAGTGTGCCAGTCTTTGAAGGAGGTATGTATTACCAGCCGAATGGTATACCCAAAATGGGCTTACTATATCCAACAGTCTATGTAAGAAGCCGGAGTGAATATATAGAAAGCCTTTCATATGATGTGAAGAAGTACAGATGGATCCACATCATAAAGCCTTTAATTAGCACCTCAAAAGGAAAGGGCATAGAGCTCTACTTTATTGGATAAACACTAAGCATACCATTCTAGATGGGGTCTATGAAGGGGCCCTACGTAGTTCACGGAACTTATAGCAGAGTTAAGGGTGTGGATATTTGGGGCGGCTTCTGGGTTTCAGACACATTTAAGGCGGACTTAACAGTACCAGACAAAGGAACCTACAGCTTAAGGGTCATTTCCTCTTCGATAGAGCCGTGCACCGCATTTATTATGGTGGTTCAGCAGATGAAAAAGAAATAATAAAGAATAACACAGGAAACGTCTTAGCTTTCTCCTGCATAATGATATTTCACGATAAATTTTACATAATGATATC
>QMRV01000106.1 GCA_003649445.1 Thermoprotei archaeon
ACAACAGCACTATACACCATATACACTATACCAGCATACTACATCGCCGTAAAGGAGTGCATAAAGTACCGTAAAACACTTCAAGCCTATGACAAATCTCCTCGAAGTCTATAGAGAAAAACCAGTAAAATACGGCGTCACAGTAATAATAGTGCTCCGTGTAATAGCCACTATTTCCACAATAATAGGAGTAGAATTCTACGGAGGATATGAAACGAATATTCTTTACCATATTCTAGGCTCACCACTATTCTACATCGTCACTTCTCTTTTATCTGTGGCAAGCATACTTTCAATAGTTTTATTCAAGAAAATAAACGACTTCGGTGTACGAGTCTTCAAAGTCGACATAAAGCTACACTATCTTGCTGCCGAGCTACTAGCACTAGGTGCACTAATAGACGCAGTACACGACTTAGCACAAATAGTCTGTATGCTTAGAATAGATGTCTCAATAGTATTCACTATAACAGTACCTTTATTGATAGAAAACAGGTATTTACTGTTGCCGCTTTTCTTCACACTAGTTCCAGTACACTTCGCATACTTCACGCTAGTGAAGAAACAGAAAATTTTCCTCCATAACTTTAATAAGTTTAGATAAGAAATTATTTTAGTATTAAGATACACTAAGGAGACCTACAGAGGAAAACTAGAAAAGAGCTTCATACTCTTCTCTCAGGTTATATAAACTCGCGAGCGCTTTCCCCCGATTAGTTTTCTTCAATTTCCCTTCCTTCTCTTTCACAAGCCTTAACGCCTTAAGAGTCTCAATATCCCTTATTTTAACTAGCTGCTCGAATACTTCACGTGGGCACTCGTTCATAGCCTCGATAAGCTCTTCTAGTGAAATACTGTTTCTCCGCGCTACTTCCCTCAAGACTTCTTCATCTAATGCTTTCTTCTCCTCACTTACTATACTGTACTTCGCCTGAACACTCTTAATAAATTCTTCACGCTCATCTGCTAACTCAAGCTGAATTCTCTTAATAAACCGCCTAACCTCAATAGCCTTAGCTAACTTAACGTACGGTACTTTAATCTTCGTGAAACCGAATTCTCTATCAGCTACAAAAGCTTCGCCGGGCCCAAGATAATTGAGCTCGTGTCTCAATATTTCACGAAGATTTCTTTTTCCCAGGAAAGGTAGTAGGGCTTCAACACACCACTCAAGCGCATCTACACCCGGATTAAACACAATAATAGTCTTAGCCATGTTACGCACAGAAGTATGCAGTCTATGAGGCTGCTGGTCTGCTGCAATAATCCTTATACCGTACTTACGCACCTGATCAGCAAGCCTCACTAAAATACTGTCCCCTTGATAGTCTCTAGTAGCATAGTTGCTTACCTCGTCTGCCACTAAAATCAATTCTCCTTTATCCCAGAAGTAATAGAGCATAGTCAACAAGATATTCGCGAACACTGCTCTCGAGTAAACATCAAGCGCACTTAAATCAACTACAACTACTCCATCAAAGTTTAATGTGAAGTTATTGCTATTAAACGCCCTGTTCAGTAGAGGTTCTATACGCCTCATGACTGCCTGTATAGCTGCAGCTATGTCCTGCCTACTACTAGGAACTTCGCTTAGCATTGCATAGAGCTCACAGTAAACATCTCTCAAAGTAACGTTTTCTTTAACGCTCTTCGCTCTATAGTACGCCTGCACTAGTTGTTGCCGTGTCATCGGAGTGAACTCGTAGCCTCTGAAAACCTCTCTGCTCACACTGACAAGACACTCTATGAAATCATCTATAGTGAAATACGCCAGCGGATTAATACTGTAGTTGTATCCCGCAACATAGTGTTTCGCTCCACGAATAGCGGAGAATTCTCCGTGCCAGTCTAAGATAAGTACCCTCTTACCTAGCCTCGCTAACTCACTAATGAAATGCGCTAGAAAAGTAGTCTTACCCGCACCAGTCATACCGGCTATGAGCGCATGAACTATTCTAGAAACGGGAATAGCTACAGGTCTACTTGTTACGTTAAGTCCCTCCATGTAGTAGCCTAAAAGAACTTCTTCCCCAGCTTTCTTTTCGATAAACCCTGTTGCCTCAATACTCTCGACAAAAGCAGAAACTAGCTGTGATAAAACTGAAGGAGTGAGCTCCGCATACGCTACAGCTCTCTGCAAAACAGTCTCCCTTTTCCCCAAGACATAAAAACCGAAACGCCTATTTCCCTCGAAACAGAGCACGACCGGGCCAGTGAACTTCATGGGCACAGAGAAGTTATCGTTTACTTCAACACGCCTAAGCCTGAAAACAATTTTACGGTTAAACGGAATCTTTGAAACCACATATCCACGCATATTGAAATACTCTCTAAGCCTCTCCTCAAGCTCCCTAACCTTCCTAACTAGATTCTTATTCGTAAACGCATGGACTTCAAACACTATGTATCCGCTGTGATTCTCGTCGAGAATAAGATATGATCTACAGTCCTCGCCATAAACACACGGAGAAAAACTACGCACACCACGCTCAATCCTAAAAATAATGAGACTACAGAGCCATATACCATGTCGACACACACCTTCCTCGCTGGGCTCACTCACAATAAACTCTGCTTTAATGAACCCCGGTATACTCTTCGCAATCGAAACTACTATGAAAACATAGAACGCCAGTAAAATAAGTCTCACAAGAAGCTGCACTACAGTAGCGCTGCTGAAAACTATTCTGAGAACAAAGTAAAGCGACCCAAATAAAACTAGGTAAAACAGCACAACAAGTATACTCTCCTTCCTCACAAAATAATTTACACACAAGAAAACAAAAACATTACGCAGAGAGAGGAGAGCGGAGACCCAGCCTCTCCCCCTGAGACCCATCGAGAAACCCCTCGTCTCAGAGACCCCTTCATTGCTTAGGGGCTCGGGACACCCACCCACCCCCCTCACCCCTCACTGGTAGTGGGGGCGGGTGGAGCAAAAGAGATAAAAAAGAAAATAAATTTAGGTTAAGAGACTATAGTAAGCTATTTTTTGTTCTAGAAAATCAATACTTTTTGTAACGTCCTTTATGTTACTCTTAAACCAGTAGGGCATTAGTTTCTTTAATTTTAACCATCTACTGTCTATAAGAACAACTACAGCATTGTTCCTTAAAACTCGTCCACACGCCTGCACAGCTTTGACTACTGCCTTCGCTGTGTACGCTGTAAGCTTTGGCTTTTTAGTATACTGTTTTAATATTCTCATAGTCTCTATTGTAGTTTTAGTAACTCTATCGTATGGCACTCCTAGCACTGCTACACACTGTGCTTTAATAGTAATTCCTTCAGCCTCCCTACTTCCCGCAATAATTACTTCGGAATTTAATGGAAGCTCCGCAATTCTAGTATATTTACTCAAAAGGTCACTAGAAGGAAAAACTATAATTATTCTTGGGAAAAATCTTGATATAGTATTCAATACTGACTCTATATACTCTATTATATTTCTTGTCCATTTTCGTTTAGGTAACTTCTTCGCAACATGAATTATGACATAAAAGTCGTAATAATGCTGCTTTACTCTGTATTCTGAAAGATTTCCTAAAACATTTCTTAAAAGCCGTGAATACGGTTTAGGTACTGTAGCGCTGATAAATACTGTTTTCTTTGATTTAGCAATTTTCTTCAGTGTATCATATAGTATTATTAATCCTTGGTAACCCTCTTTAGTTCTGAAAAGTTTTTCCGTACTACTTGCTCTTACAATATCTGTCACTTCAAAGAGATAACTAATACCCTGCTTATACAGAATCTCTTCTCCTCGCTGAATTAAATAGCATATTTCGTCTTCATTTACCTCAATAACTTTTTCTCTCTTAGACAAAGCAGTGATGAACTTCGCCTTTACACTAAAAAGTTCTGCTTCTCTTAAAGCTCTACTAATGTACTCCATAGGTATAGTAAACGTCTGCGGTAAAATTATATGATGACACTCATCGAATACTACGACGTCGCTTTTCTGAATTAAAGGCTCTATTCTCGACGGATAGCACAGCCAAGCGTAGGTAAGCACTTTAACTCTAGCGTCACTAATAAACTGTTTTTCAAAAGGACATTTAGGAGATAATGGGCATCCTTTAAACTTACTATGCATGCAGTACTGTCTCGGAAAAGGATAACATACACCTTGTTTAGAAAGCTTAAGCAACTGACTTTTGACATAGTGGCAAGCATCGTATATACTTCGAATCTCTATGAAATCAATAGGATATTTTTCTTGAATTTTCTGAAGCTCTCTGACAACAACTTCCCTTTCCTTTTTGGTAAAGCAGAACCATGCAATTCTACTGTATTTTTCTAGAAGATAAGAAAGCACTGCGGCGGTCTTACCCACGCCTGTTGGTGCTTCAATTAAAATATTGCTGTTATCTAATTCATCTAAAAACATCCATATTTCATGCTGTTGTGGCCTTGGTTTCTCGTAAGGAAAATACTTTGGAATCATTTTCTCACCTTCTTAAATAACGGATATTCTTCTCCCCTCATTGAAGCCTCCTGCACTCTGAATTCAATAAACTCCGCTATTTTTCGAAGAAACTCCTCCATTTTACTGATTTTCATTTCAAGTTTTGCGAGTCTCTTTTCAATTGTTTCAAGATCATCGAAAACTCTGTCTATACTCGACTCACTAGCAGCTACTCTCCTTTTTACTCTCTCAATTTCTGTTGCAAGAGATCTTACTTGTTCACTTAAAATACTAGGAGACTTTGATTGAACATTTCCTATAACTTCCTTCATCTTCTGGATCTCTTTTTGTATCGCATTTAGTTCTTTTTTAAATTCTTCTTGATTATTTTTACTATTTGAGATTCTTACTTCAGTATCTTTTTTTGTATTCTTATCTTCATTATTGTTTTTGTTTACAGTAATTAATGGCGATAGAGTAGCCTTCTTAAGTGAAGGAAGAATCTTAGCCTTAATTTTTACTGTATACCACTTGTTCTCACTAGGAATATATATTAGACAGTGACCTTTCTTGAGCCTTTTTACGTCTCGAGGAAAATTAAAGAATTTGAAATAGTCTTCGCTTATTTGGCCTACGTTAAATACCATTAAGATCATTTGCCTTAGAGTCTTCTCATAGTTTTCATAGTCTGGCAAAGTATGGTACAGAGCAATAGGTCTTATGTTATGTTTTCCTAAGAGCCGCATAGCACTAATAATTATTGGAGTTATACTAGGCAAGTTTTGTTCACTAGCTTCTTCTATGACTAGAAATGTTGTTCTGGGAAATTCCTTAACCATAGCTTCTTGAAGAAGCCAAGCTGAAAACACTGCTTGGAAAATAAATTTCGAGTCTAGTCTATATACTTGAGATAAATCAATAATGCCTGGCGGCGGCAGAGGCAAGTCTTCGTCTACTAGAAGTTCTCTAATAGGCAATAGTCTACTCTTGATACCAAGGACACCATGATAGTACCGTGTTCTAATCACCTCTAGTGTCTCAAAGAACTCTTCCCATGTTTCAGGGTTTTCTTTCAAAGCTTCTTCTGCTGCAGCTGCGATTTCAAAACCTGATGAAGAAGGTCTAAGTGCTGCTGATAAAATGTAAGGTAGGTACGGCTTAAGCGCTTTAAAAGGTAGGAATGGTTTATATCGAGGCAAATCTAAGCTTCCGTACTCTCCATATAGATCTATTATATAGAAATCTGCTGTATTCTTAGCCTGATAAATAAAGTTTAGCACTGCAGTAGTTTTACCAGTTCTAGTCTTCCCTAGAACTATTACTGGTTCTTCCTGCACTAGAATTCTCTCCCACCATTTCATAGTGGTTTCACCTTTAATGAATTTTTATTTAAAATAATGAATTTTAGTTTAGTATTATCTTTTTTAACTTCAACACAGGTATTCATTGCTAAATATTTTTTAAGCACCTTAGCAACAAGAAGTTTATTTGCTGCGCTACTCCAACCCAGATACCGTATAATTCTCTTCGAATCAATCGTAATCATACTTCCTTTGCTTGATTTGATTAAAACAGTAATAGCTCTAAGAATTTCCTTTTCCTTAAGTTGGATAATATAGTTTCTTATAGCCTTAAATCCTACGTAGATTTTGTTCTCAGCTACTAGTACTGGAGTTTTAAGTATTTTACCATTTATTGCTACTACTTGTTCGCTAAATACTTCTTTCTCTATGAAAATTCTGTATCTGCGTAGAAATTCTTTAACTCTATTTGATTCCTTATTCTCACTAATGTATAAAATACCTTTGATATGCATACCCCCACCCTACTACGTTTAGGTGAGCGAGGGAGCGGGGTGTAGTCGATAAATTTAAATATTTTAGCATTGAAAACATAGTAGTCAGTACTCCCCCTGATAGTGGCGGGGGAGTAGCTGCTATATCACTGGTCAACGTGGGCCCTGATCATCATCCCTCCCCGCTCCCCCGCCCCCTCTTCTTAAGAATGAGGGGGAGAGGAGGGTTCATCGGGAATCATTTCTCTGAAAGGTATTAGTATGCTG